>NZ_JBICYJ010000014.1:0-187641 GCF_043200835.1 Kitasatospora sp. NPDC048365 | reverse complement strand
GGGGGGGGGGGTGGGGGGGGGGGGGGGGGTGGGGGGGGGCGCGGGGGGGGGGGGGGGGGGGGGGGGGGGGGGGGGGGGGGTGGGGGGGGTGTTCGGCGGCTGCGTTTTGGGGGGGGGGGGGGGGGGGGGGGGGCGGCGCCGCGGCGCCGGCCGTAGGCCCGCAGCGCGGGCAGCGAGAGCAGCATCAGGACGGCCGGGACCAGGCTGAAGCCCAGCAGCACCCCGGCCCTGGCGGTGTCGGTCTGCGCCACCGGGTGGTCCGTCGTCGAGGCGACGAACCCGGCGGACGCCAGCGCCAGCGAGAACAGCCCCGGCCCGGCGGCCAGGCCCGCGGTCTCCCCGGCGGTCCACAGCCCGGTGAACGCGCCGGACTGCAGCCGGCCGGTCCGCGCAGCGTCGGCGTGCACGGTGTCCGGCAGCAGCGACAGCGGCAGCACCTGCAGCGCCGCGTACGCCACGCCCAGCACCGCGCACAGCGCCAGCACCGCCGCGACCCCCGCCGTGTCCGGCCCGGCCGCCGGCCAGAGCGCCGCCGAGGCGAGCGCGAACACCGCCGTCGCCGCCGTCAGGCAGCGCAGCCGCCCCCAGCGCGCGGCGGCCTTCCCCCACAGCGGCACCGCGACCGCGCTCGGCGCGACCAGGCAGACGAACAGCACCGAGGTCAGCCGGTACCCGCCCAACCAGTACGTGGCCACGTACGGCGCGGCCGCCAGCATGATCGCCACCGCGGCGGCCTGCAGCACGAACGCGCCCAGCAGCGCGAAGAACGCCCGGTTGCCGCGCGCCGTCCGCAGCGCGCCCAGCAGGCCCAGCGGCTCCGGTCCCGGCCGGGACACCACCCGGCGCGCGCCCAGCGTCGGCACCAGCAGCGTCACCACCAGCAGCGCCGCCACCACCGCGCCCATCACCGCGTACCCGGCGCGCCCGCCGCCGGCCAGCGACACCACGGCCGGGGCCAGGCCGCCCGCCACCAGGATGCCGACCGTCAGGCAGACGATCCGCCAGACCATGATCCGAGTCCGTACCTCCGGGTGCTCCGACATCTCCGCCGGCAGCGCCACGTACGGCACCTGGAACAGCGAGAACGCGCTCGACGCCAGCACGAAGGTCACCGCGACCCAGGCCGCCGCGCCCGCACCCGTCATCGGCGACAGGAACATCGCGGCGAACGCGGCCGGCAGCGCCAGCGTGCCCGCCAGCAGGATCCGCGTCCGGCGGCCGGTGCGCAGCGCCTCCCGGTCGCTCGCCGCGCCCACCATCGGGTTGAGCACCGCGTCCCAGACCTTCGGCAGCGCGACCACCAGGCCGGCCACGCCCGCGGGCACCCCCAGGGCGTCCGTCATGAAGTACAGCAGCAGCAGGCCCGGCACGGTCGAGTAGATGCCGGTGCCCACCGAGCCCAGCGCGTACCCGGCCAGCGCCCGCCGCCCCGGCCCGGCGCCGGTCACCGGGGTCCGCCCCGGCTCGGCCCCCGGCCCGGTCCCGCTCACCGGGGGCCGTCCAGGTCCAGCTCCCGGACCACCAGCTGCCGCAGGTGCGCCCGGAAGCGCGGCACCTGCGCGCGGATCATCGACCGGCAGAAGCCGTGCGTGGTCCACAGCACGGTCCACACGGCGAGCTCCGCCCGCTCCGGGTCCAGGCCGGGCAGCGCCTTCGCCAGCGCGTCGCGCACCGACTCCAGCAGCGGCCGGGTGTACAGCTCCTCCAGGTCCGCGAACTCCGCCGCGTCGGCCAGCCAGCGCCGCATCCACAGCGCCGGGACGTGCGGCCGCTCCAGGCAGAAGTCCAGGTACCGGTCGGCGAACGCGGTCGCGGCCCCCGCCGGGTCGTCCGCGACGTCCCGGGCGAAGGCCGCCAGCGCGCCGTCGACCGCGGCCTGCTCGGCCTCGTGCGCCAGCCGCATCACCTCGCGGTACAGGTCGGCCTTGTTGCCGACGTGGTAGGCCACGGTCGCGATGTTCAGGCCGGCCGCGGCCGCGATCGTGCGCGTCGTGGTGCCGTCGTAGCCGTGCTCGGCGAAGAGCGTGGTCGCCGCCGTGATGATCCGCTCGCGGCTGGCGTCAGCCGCACTCCGGTGCTGGGACATGGCGGCGAGCGTACGTCCCGCGCCTCCATCAATCAATCGTTTGATGGAGGGGAATTTCCCGAAGCCCGGCCCGGGGTGCACCCGGGACGGGCGGTGCCAGACTGGAACTGGAGGAGGGGCGTGCTGCGGGAGGCGGTGCGGACGGCAACCGTGAGGGGCGAGGCGCCGTGATCGGACAGCTGCAGATCGTCGTGCAACCCTCGGGCGGCGACCTCGAGTTCTTGGAACAGGAAGTCCAGGCCCTGCACGAGGACCTGCTCCTGCTCGACATCCCGGGAGTGGAGCACGCCGAAGGGCCGCCCGCCCCCGAGGGCGCGCGAGCCGGCGCGGCCGACCTGCTGAACGTCTTACTCGTGTCGCTGCCGTCGGCGTCCCCGCTCCTGGAGAACGTGGTCGGCGTCGTCAAGGAGTGGCTGGGCCGCACCACCGAGTCGCGGAAGGTCGTCCTGGAGATCGACGGGAACCGCCTGGAGCTCGGCGGGGTCCCGGTGGAGGAGCAGCGGCGGCTGACCGACGCCTGGCTCGCCGCCTGCGCCGTCGCGCCGCAGGAGCCCCGGCCATGAGCCCGGCCGCCACCACCACCGGCAGGTACGCGCTGGTCGTGGTCGTCAGCAACTACGGCGACCCGGGGCTGGGCGCACTCCGCGCCCCCGTGCAGGACGCGGCCGCACTGGTCGACGTCCTGGCCGACCGCACCATCGGCGACTTCGACGTCCGCGTCCTGGCCGACCCGTCCGCCCAGCAGCTCCGGCTGGCGGTGGAGGACTTCTTCGCGGACCGCTCGCCCGGCGACACCCTGCTGCTGCACTTCTCCTGCCACGGGGTCAAGAACGTCGCCGGGAAGCTGTTCCTGGCCGCCACCGACACCAACCGCAAGCGGCTCGCCTCGACCGCCGTCCCCGCCGAGTACGTCAGCGGCATGATGCTCGCCAGCCGCGCCCAGCGGGCGGTCCTGGTGCTCGACTGCTGCTACGCCGGCGCCTTCGAACGGGGGATGCTCACCCGGGCGGACACCGAGGTGCACGTCCAGGAGAGCTTCCAGGACCTGGAGCGCACCGGCGACCTGCGCGGACGGGCGGTGTTCACCGCCTCCAGCGCGGTCGAGTACGCCTTCGAGGGCGACCGGCCCGTGGCCGACGCCCCCGGAGCGGTGGCTGGTCCCTCGCTGTTCACCGGCGCCCTGGTGAAGGGCCTGCGGACCGGCGAGGCCGACCAGGACGGGGACGGGCAGATCGGCGTCTCCGAACTGGCCGACTACGTCGGTGACCAGCTCCGCGAGGTGTCCCCGCACCAGACACCGCAACTGTGGATCTTCGGAGCCCGCGGAGACCTCCCCATCGCCCGTTCCCGACGACGGGTCACCCGGGCCACCGCACTCCCGCCCGAGGTGGTCGCCGCCGCGCACTCGGCCAGCCGCGAACAGCGGCTCTGGGCGGTCGACGACCTCCGCGGGCTCCTGTGCGGCACGGACGTCGGGCGGGCACTGTCGGCCAAGGACGTGCTGGCCGAACTGGAACAGGACGACAGCCGCCGGGTCGCGGAGGGCGCCGCCCGGGCCCTCGGGTCCGCCCGGCCCTGGATCACGCCCGCCACCCTCGACCTGGGACGGGCGGGATCGGGAGCGCCGCGCGCACCGGCCCTCCTCCAGGTGAAGGGCCCGCCGGTCGCCCGCGCCACGATGGAGGCCCTCGGACCGCCGTGGCTGCAGACCCGGTACGTCGACGAAGGCGTCGAGCTCACCACGGACGCCGCCGCCCGCGGACACCTCACCGGGACCCTGAAGCTCAAGACCGCCACCGGCGACCTCTCCCTCCCCGTCCGGGCCGAGGCCGTCACCACCCTCGACCCCCGACCTGGACCGTCCCGCAGCCGACCGGACCCGCGGCACCCCGCCCCGCGGCAGCCTGCTCCGTCGTCCGCCCCACCGCCCGCCCCGCGGCAGGCCCGGCAGGCTCCGCAGCGGACGTGGCTGCTGCCGCTGGTCCAGCAGCCGGCCTCTCCACAGCCTTCACCTCCGCAGCCTTCCCCTCCACAGCCCTCCGCACCGGTACCGCTCCCCGCGGAGCCCTCGACCACCGGGGTCCGCCCCGACCCCTGGCCCTCCGCGCTCACGCTCCTGGCGATGGTGCTCACCATGGTCCTGCCGTTCTACCGGGACTCCGACCTCGAAAACGCGAGCCTGTGGATCTGGACACCGGGCAGGTGGGCCCTGCCGCTGTACCCGTGGGTCGGCCTCCTGGTGCTGGTGACGACACTGGCGGCCACCGTCACCTGGGGCGTGATCGGCGTGCTCGTCCTGCGACGCGCCGGGGCCGTGCGACGGCCCGCCGTCCGGTGGTGGGGCAGCGCGACGGCCGCCCTGAGCGCCGCCGCGGCGCTGCTGGTCTGGATCACGGCCGCGCTCCACGCGGACCCGTACTTCGACATCCTCCCCGGCGTCATCGCCTTCACCGCCGGGGCCGCCCTGCAGGTCTGGGCCGCCGTCGAGCTCCGGCGACGACCGGCACCGGCCACCGGGCCACCACCGCCGGGCGCCCCGGCCCGGGTCCTGCCCGTCCTGCCGGCCGCGGTCTTCTCCGTCCTCGCCGTGGTGCTGCCGATCGCCACCTCGCACACCCAGGAAGGCGGGGTGCTCGACCTTCTGGAATATCCGAGCAGGTACCAACTCGCGGCGATGGCCGTGCTGGTGGGCGCGGTCACCTGCGTCGCCACCGCCGTCCACCTGCGCCGCGCCGATCCGGCCCGGACCCGGTGGCTCCCCTGGTGGTACAGCGCCGCCGCCCTCATGTCGGTCGCCGCGATGATCCTCTTCTGGAACGACATCAACGCCGACCCGGGCGCCGGCCTGTTCTTCCTGGTGGTCGCCTGCGCCTGCCAACTCGGCGGCTCGGTCCACCTCTGGCTGCAACACCGCGCCCGCCCCGGCTGACCCGCCCGCCCGTGGCCAGTCCGCGGGCAGCAGGCGGCCGTCGTGCAGGCGGACCTGCTCCTCGCAGGCCTCCGCCGGCCCGGGGTCGTGCGTGGTGGCGACCGCCGGCAACGCGGCGATCGCCAACCACCAGCGGGTCGGCCGCCAGGTGAAGCCCTGCTACCTGGGAGGCCGCCCGGTCGTCGGGCGGGTCACTTCGCGAGGAAGGCCAGCAGCGCCGCGTTCACCTCTTCGGCGTGGGTCCACAGCAGGCCGTGCGGGGCACCCTCGATCTCCACGTACTCGGCGGACGGCAGCGCGCGGTGGAACGGCCGGCCGGAGTTGTCGACGGGCAGGATGCGGTCGCCGGTCCCGTGCAGGATCAGCGCGGGCACGTCGATACGCGGGATGTCGCCCCGGAAGTCGGTGTACCAGGTCGACGGCGCGGCCGCGGCGGCGTAGGAGCCGCCGCTCGCCGCGGTGTTCCAGCTGTTGCGGACGGCCTCCTCGCTGATCCGGGTGCCGAGGTTCTCGTCCAGGTTGTAGAAGTCCTGGAAGAAGTCGCGGTAGTAGGCGTAGCGGTCGGCCTTCACGGCGGCGACGATCCCGTCGAAGAACTCCTGCGGGGCGGCGCCCTCGGGGTTGTCGTCGGTCTTGAGCAGGCAGGGCTCCAGGGAGGCCAGGAAGGCGACCTTGGCGACCCGCTCGGAGCCGTAGGCGGACACGTAGCGGGCGACCTCGCCGGTGCCCATCGAGAAGCCGACCAGCACGGCGTCCCGCACGTCCAGGTTCTCCAGCACGGTGTTGAGGTCTGCGGCGAAGGTGTCGTAGTCGTAGCCGGTGGTCGGCTGCGACGACTGGCCGAAGCCGCGGCGGTCGTAGGTGATCACCCGGTAGCCGGCGTCCAGCAGAGCGGCGCTCTGCTTCTCCCAGGAGTGCCCGTCCAGCGGGAACCCGTGGATCAGGACGACCGGCTGGCCGGAGCCGTGGTCCTCGAAGTAGAGGTTGACGGAGGTGGAGTTCTCCTGGCCAACGGTGATGAACGGCATGGGGTTTGTTCCTTTCGGACGGCATGTGGCTGCTGTGGGTCACACGCTAGGTCCGTCCTCGGGCGGCCGATTGTCCCTGAGAGCACCCGGTGGCGTCCGAGAGTGCCAGGTCGGATCCGGCGGGCGGTCGGCCGCGACCCCGTGCACGGACCGGCTGTGGGCAGTGCGTTGTCGGAACAGAGGGCGGACCGGGGCGTTCCTAGCCTGGTGGCGACCCGACCGAGGACTCCGAGGAGAACCATGAGCAGTCAGCCCCACCTGCACCAGCACAGCCCCGAGATCCAGGAGTTCGGTACCGTCACCCAGCTGCCGATCGCGCTCGCCCACGATGCCCGGCAGTACTCGTGCCAGCGGCTCAACCGCATCCTCGCCGACACCCAGTTCCTCTACGCGATGTACAAGAAGCACCACTGGGGCATGCGCGGGCCGACGTTCTACCAGCTGCACCTGCTCTTCGACAAGCACGCCCAGGAGCAGCTGGCCCTGGTCGACGTGCTCGCCGAGCGGGTGCAGAGCCTGGGCGGCGTCGCGGTGGGCGACCCCCGGCACGCCGCGGAGTTCACCTCCGTCCCGCGCCCGCCGGACGGCATCGAGGACGTGCCGGCCATGATCTCGCGGCTCCTCGACGCCCACGAGGGGATCCTCGCGGAGGCCCGCGACGCGGCCGGGCGCACGGCGGAGCTCGGTGACGACGGCACCCAGGACCTGCTGGTCTCCCAGATCATCCGCACCGGCGAGACCCAGGTCTGGTTCCTCGCCGAGCACCTTGTCGCCACCGCGAACGGGGTCTGAGACTCCCGAGGCCGGGTCCGTCACCGCGACGGACCCGGCCTCGGCGTTTCCCGGCCGCGGCGTTTCCCTGGCTTCAGCGTTTCCCGGACTTCAGCCGTGGTGGGTCGCCGACGGGCTCGGGCCCCTGGACGGAGAGCTGTCCAGGGGCCCGAGCGGGTGAGGCGGTGACTGTCTCAACTGCGGTGCAGGGCAAGCCGGGTGGCCAGGCCGCCGCCGACGCCGGCGACGAGCGCAACCGGCAGCCACCACAGCGGCCAGTGCGCCAGGCCGAGGGCGGCATCGGCCGACCACCGGCCGGGTCCGGTGGCGGTCAGCACCGCCCCGATGGCGACCAGGACAAGCGGGTACTCGTACCCGTCGTGCTGCACCCACAGCCCGTGCGGCCGCTTGACGGTGAGGGCGACGGTCATCACGCCCATCACCCCCGCGCCGGCCAGCGGGGTGAGCAGGCCGAGCGCCAGCATCAGTCCGGCCCCGATCTGGGTGCCGCCCGCGGCGAGCGCGGTCAGTACGCCGCCGCGGAAACCGTCACCCTTGAACTCGGCCGTGCCACCGGCCAGTCCGCTGCCGCCCAGGTGGTGGCTGATCTTCTGGACGCCGTGGCCGGCGATCAGCAGGCCGGCGACCAGACGGAGCAGGAGAAGACCTGTGTTCATGTCTGACTCCGGTCGGGTTCGATGGCGTCCCGTCAGCCGGCGGCGTGCGGGTCGATCATGGTCTGGGCGTAGACGATGCCCAGGCCGTAGGTGCCGCCGTGCTCCTTGACCAGGTCGGTCACCGCGACGTAGGTCTCGGTGCGGGCCCAGTCGCGCTGGAGCTCCAGCAGCACCTGCAGCCAGGTGACCGGCACGGCGCCGGCCGCGATCATCCGCTGCAGGGCGTGCTCGTGCGCCCGCGGGCTGACGCCGCCCGAGGCGTCGGAGACGACGTACACCTCGTAGCCCTGGCCCAGCGCCGAGAGCGCCGGCAGGACCAGGCAGACCTCGGTCCACAGGCCCGACAGGATGATCTTCTTGCGGCCGGTCGCCTTGACCGCGTCGACCACGGCCTGGTCCTCCCAGGCGTTCATGGTGGTGCGGTCGATGACCTCGTGGTCGGGGAAGACGGCCTGCAGCTGCGGCAGGATCGGCCCGGAGAAGGACTCGGCGGCGACGGTGGAGAGCACCACCGGCACGTCGAAGACCTTGGCGGCCTTCGCCAGGCCGACGGTCGAGTTGATGATGGAGGTGCGGTCACCGCTGCCGGTGCCGAAGAACATCTGCGGCTGGTGGTCCACGAACAGCATCATCGCGTTGTCCGGGGTGAGCAGGTCGGGGCTCGGGGCGGCGTGGACGTTGGCGAAGTCGACCATGGTTCTTCTCTTTCCTTGCTTCACAGGGGAGTTGGCTTGGAGTCGGGCACTCGCCGAGTCGTCGGGGCGCCACGTCGACGACGCTAGTGCGCGGGGGTCGGAGGGCCCTGCTCACTGGGTGCCCGGGACTGTTCCGACACTGCACGGTCGACCGGCGCCGCGTCGCCCGCCGGCCGCGGTGCACTGAGGGGCAACGGGCGATGCGCTGCGGAGCGGTTCCGCCCGCTGCGACCTGCCTAGGTTTCGCTGGGACGGCCCGAGGCGGGCCCGGTCAACCAGCGGAAAGGCGGTACCCCTTGCAGTTCGGGATATTCAGCGTCGGCGACGTGACGGCAGACCCCACCACGGGACGGGAGCCGTCCGAGCGCGAGCGGATCAAGGCGATGCTGGCCATCGCGCTCAAGGCCGAGGAGGTGGGACTGGACGTCTTCGCAATGGGCGAGCACCACAACCCCCCGTTCGTGCCGTCCTCGCCCACCACCATGCTCGGATGGATCGCCGCGAAGACCGAGCGGATCGTCCTCTCCACCGCGACCACCCTGATCACCACCAACGACCCGGTGAAGATCGCCGAGGACTACGCGATGCTGCAGCACGTCGCGGACGGCCGGGTCGACCTGATGCTCGGGCGGGGGAACACCGGCCCGGTCTACCCGTGGTTCGGCCAGGACATCCGCCAGGGCATCCCGCTCGCACGGGAGAACTACGCGCTGCTGCACCGGTTGTGGCGCGAGGACGTGGTGGACTGGGAGGGCCGCTTCCGCACCCCGCTGCAGGCCTTCACCGCCACGCCGCGCCCGCTGGACGGCGTGCCGCCGTTCGTCTGGCACGGTTCGATCCGCTCCCCGGAGATCGCCGAGCAGGCCGCCTACTACGGCGACGGCTTCTTCCACAACAACATCTTCTGGCCCCAGGAACACACCCGCCGGATGGTCGAGCTCTACCGCACCCGGTTCGCGCACCACGGGCACGGGACGCCGGAGCAGGCGATCGTCGGGCTCGGCGGGCAGGTCTTCATGCGCGCCAACTCCCAGGACGCGGTAAGGGAGTTCCGCCCGTACTTCGACAACGCGCCGGTCTACGGCCACGGCCCGTCGCTCGAGGACTTCACCGAGCAGACACCGCTGACCGTGGGCAGCCCGCAGCAGGTCATCGAGCGCACCCTGGGCTTCCGCGAGGCGGTCGGCGACTACCAGCGCCAGCTGTTCCTGATGGACCACGCGGGCCTGCCGCTCAAGACCGTGCTGGAGCAGCTCGACATCCTCGGCGAGCAGGTGGTGCCCGTGCTCCGCAAGGAGTTCGCCGCCGGCCGGCCCGCGACCGTGCCCGACGCGCCCACCCACGCCGCCCTGCGGGACCGCGCCCCCGCCACCTCCTGAACACCACGGAGCCCACCATGGAACCGATCACCCTGGCCGTGATCTCGGGCGGGCTGAGCCAGCCCTCCTCCACCCGCCTGCTGGCGGACCGCCTCACCGACGCCGCGACTGCCCACCTGGTCGGCGCCGGCCGTGAAGTCCGGCTGCTCCTGCATGAGTTGCGTCCACTGGCGACCCCCATCTCGCACCACCTGCTGTCCGGCTTCCCGGCCCCCGCGCTGGCCGACGCGCTGGCCGAGGTGAGCACGGCCGATGCGCTGATCGCCGTGTC
Source organism: Kitasatospora sp. NPDC048365 (assembly GCF_043200835.1). Taxonomy (NCBI): domain Bacteria; kingdom Bacillati; phylum Actinomycetota; class Actinomycetes; order Kitasatosporales; family Streptomycetaceae; genus Kitasatospora; species Kitasatospora sp. NPDC048365. The sequence goes on along the minus strand of NZ_JBICYJ010000014.1, from coordinate 177,805 downwards.
GCCGGTCTTCTCGGCCTCCTACAGCGGCCTGTTCAAGTCGTTCTTCGACCTGCTCGACCCCGGCGCCCTGGCCGGAAAGCCGGTGCTGATCGGCGCGACGGGCGGCACCGCGCGCCACTCCCTGGCGCTGGACCACGCGATCCGCCCGCTCTTCGCCTATCAGCGCGCGCTGGTCGCCCCGACCGCCGTCTTCGCGGCCTCCGAGGACTGGGGCGGGACGGGCGACGCGCTCACCGACACCCTGCCGGTACGGATCGACCGGGCCGGTGCGGAGCTCGCGGCGCTGACCCTCGCGGCCACGGCCGCGCCGGGATCCGACGGCGGCCGGGCGCTGCCCGCCGCACCGCCGCCCGCCGCGCACAGCCTGCACTGACCGCGCGCACACCCGTCATCCACCACCACCGAACGAAGGGACCTGTGTTGCCCACCATGCCCGTCGCCGGCCTCCGCCCCGGCGACCCGGACCAGCCCGCCGACCTGATCATCCGCAACGCCAGGGTGTACACCAACGACCCGGGCCGCCCCCAGGCCACCGCACTGGCCGTCCGGGACGGACTGATCCAGGCGGTCGGCGACGACGCGGACGTGGTCCCGCTGGTCGGCCCCCACACCCGGGTGGTCGACGCGCTCGGCCGCCGGGCCGTCCCCGGGCTCAACGACGCGCACCTGCACGTCATCCGCGGCGGCCTCAACTACGTGATGGAGCTGCGCTGGGACGGCGTCCCGACGCTGCGCCAGGCGCTGGCCATGCTCAAGGTCCAGGCGGAGCGCACCCCGCCCGGCCAGTGGGTGCGGGTGGTCGGCGGCTGGTCCGCCGACCAGTTCGCCGAGCGCCGGCTGCCCACCCTGGAGGAGCTCAACGCCGCGGCGCCCGACACCCCCGTGTTCGTGCTGCACCTCTACCAGTCGGCGCTGCTCAACCGGGCCGCGCTGCGCGCCGCCGGTTTCGCCCGGGACACCCGGGACCCGGTCGGCGGCCAGATCGTGCGCGGCCACGACGGCGAGCCGACCGGCCTGCTGATCGCCGCCCCGGGCGCCCTGCTGCTCTACTCCACCCTGGCCAAGGCGCCGATGCTGGACGAGGCCGACCGGGCCGGCTCCACCCGGCACTTCCTGCGCGAGCTGAACCGCTTCGGCCTCACCTCGGCGATCGACGCCGCCGGCGGCTTCCAGAGCTTCCCCGAGAACTACGGCACCGTCATGGACCTCGCCCGCCGGGGCGAGTTGACGCTGCGGATCGCCTACCACCTCTTCCCGCAGACCGCGGGCCAGGAGCTGGACGACCTCAACCGCTGGGTCAGCACCGTGCGCCCCGGCGACGGCGACGCCTGGCTGCGCCTCAACGGCGCGGGGGAGAACCTCACCTGGGCCGCCGCCGACTTCGAGAACTTCACCGAGCCGCGGCCGCAACTCGGTCCGTACGAGAGCGAGTTCGAGAAGGCCGTCCGCCTGCTGACGGAGCACGGCTGGGGCTTCCGCCTGCACGCCACCTACGACGAGACGATCCGCCGCGACCTCGCCGTCTTCGAGAAGCTCGCCGCCGAGGGCCTCTTCCCGCACGGCAACCGCTGGCTCTTCGACCACGCGGAGACGGTGAGCCCGGACAGCCTCGACCGGATCGCCGCGCTGGGCGGCGCGGTCTCCGTGCAGAACCGCCTGTCCTTCCAGGGCGAGGCGTTCGTCTCGCGCTACGGTGCCCCGGCCGCCGCCGAGGCACCGCCGCTGCGCGCGATGCTGAACCGGGGTCTCACCGTCGCGGCGGGCACCGACGCCACCCGGGTCTCCTCCTACAACCCCTGGGTCGCGCTGCACTGGCTGGTCTCCGGCCGCGCGGTCAGCGGAAGGCGCCTGGCGGCCGACCACAACCGGCTCGGCCGCGTGGAGGCCCTGGAGCTCTACACCCTGGGCGGCGCCCGGCTCACCGGCGAGGAGGACGTCAAGGGTCGCCTGACAGTGGGCAGTTACGCGGACGTCGCGGTGCTCAGCGCGGACTTCTTCAGTGTGCCCGAGGCCGACATCCCGCACATCGAGTCGGTGCTCACCGTGGTGGGCGGCCGGATCGTGCACGGCGCCCAGGAGCACCAGGGACTGGCCCCCGACCTGCCCGCGGTGACGCCGTCCTGGAGCCCGGTCACCCGTTTCGGCGGCTATCACGCCACCCCGGCGCCCGGCCCGGGCGGCGTCCGCCAGGCCGAGGGCGTACTGGAGGCCGTAGCGGCCTCCGACGAGCAGCGCGCCTGGCGCACGGCCCGCGGCCTCGCCGTGCCCGGCCGGCCCTCGACGCCGCTGGACCCCTGCTTCTTCTGACACCCCGACAACGCGCGCAGGGGCACCGCCGGATCGAGGCGGTGCCCCTGCCCACGTTCCCCGACCGCCAGCGTTCCCGAACCCACGAGGAGACGTCGTGACCACCTCCGCACACGATTCCCGCCCCGCCGCCCCGCCGCAGCTGCCCGGACCGCAGGTCCACGACAGGCATCCGCTGGCGCTGGCCCTGTTCGGCCTCACCGTGGTCAGCGGTCTGATCGACGCGGTGAGCTACCTCGGCCTCGGCCAGGTCTTCACCGCCAACATGACCGGCAACGTCGTCGTCATCGCCTTCGCCCTGGCCGGCGCGCCCGGCTTCTCCGTCCCGGGCTCGCTGACCTCGCTGGCCGCCTTCCTCCTCGGCGCGGTCCTGGCCGGCCGGCTCGCGGCCCGGCACACCCCCGCCCGGCGGGGCCGGTGGCTGCGCACGGCGCTGGCCCTGGAGGTCGCGCTGCACGGCGCGGCCGCCGCCGTGGTCTTCGCCCGGGGCGCGGACGGGTCCGTGCGGTACCTCGTGATCGCGCTGGTCGCGGTGGCGATGGGCATCCGCAACGGCACCGTGCGCGGCCTCGGCGTGCCGGACCTCACCACCACCGTGCTCACCCTCACCCTGACCGGGTTGGCGGCCGAATCCCGCCTGGCCGGCGGCACCGCGCCCCGCCGGCGTCGGCGGATCCTCGCCGTCGCCACCATGCTGGCCGGTGCCGTACCGGGTGCGGTCCTGGTGCTGCACGGGCAGCTCGCCTGGACCCTGGTGGCCGCCGCGGTCCTGGCCGGCGTCACAGCGCTGCTCTACCGCGAGTGAGCGGCCCGGCCCCGGGAACCACGGCGCCCCCGTCATCACCTCGGCGATGGCGGGGGCGCTGCGTTCCGGCATCAGTCCGCCAGGCCGTGCAGTTCGGCGCTCCAGTCGATCACGTCGCCTTCCGTGCCCGAGGGGACGAGTGCGAAGCACTCCTGGCGGAGCCAGCGGCGCAGCTTTCTGGACGGGAGGTCGAGCAGGATGGATCCGTCGCTGCCCTGGAGCATGATCCGCAGGTGCGGGCGGCCGTGGCAGGGGCAGGGCGGCCAGATGCGGACGTCGCCGAGGCCGGTGGGCTTCTCCAGCCCTTCCCACAGGAGGTCGCGGGCGAACAGCCAGGTGCCCGCTTCGGAGGCGGGGCCGAGGAACTCGAGCGCCACGGCGAACGGATCGTCGGCGCGGTAGCCGAACCGGACCGGGACGTCGAGGGACTGGTCCTCGCCCAGGACGATCCGGGCGTCGAAGCGGATCTCGGTGCTGGCGGCGGCCGGGCGGGGCTGGGGGCTGGAGACGGAGCGGTGGGCGGACACGGGTCCTCCTGGGTGGATGTCGGGGGTTCGGGGTGGCGGCCGGGCCGGGCCGTCCGGGCCCGCGCGCGGTGGCGCGCGGTGCCCGATCGGGAGGGAGGGATCGCTGCTCAGCGTAGGAGCCGGTGGCGCAGGAGCCGCTCCGGCCGTGCACGACCCTGTGCCGATCCGCGCACCGCGCCGGGTGCGTGCGCGGACCGCGCGCGACGGGTGCGCCGTCGGACAACCCGAGGCGGGCGGCGTTCCTAGGCTCGACACCTACCCCCCCAGTTCGACTGCGATGGAGTGCACCGTGACGTACCCGAGCACGGCCGGTCGAGGACCGGTCCTGGAGCCGGAGGCGCAGGCCCTCGCGGAGGCGACGGCGAATCCGCCGTACCCCTTCGAACTGGGGCCCGTCGAAGGCCGCAGGGCGGTGGACGAGATCCAGTCCGGACCGATCGCCAAGCCGGACGTCGACGAGGAGTGGGTCACCGTCCCCGGCGGTCCCACCGGCGCGGTCGAGGCACGCATCGTCAGGCCCGCCGGCGCGGCGGGCCCGCTGCCCGTCATCGTCTACCTGCACGGCGCCGGCTGGGTGTTCGGCAACGCGCGCACCCACGACCGCCTGGTGCGCGAGCTCGCCGTGGGCGCGCACGCCGCCGTGGTCTTTCCCGAGTACGACCTGTCACCCGAGGTCCGGTACCCGGTCGCGATCGAGCAGAGTTGGACCGTGGCCCGCTGGGTCGTCACCGAGGGCGCCGGGAAGGGCCTGGACGCCGCCCGGGTCGCCGTCGCCGGCGACGGCGCGGGCGGCAACATGGCCGCCGCGCTCACCCTCATGGCCAAGGCGCGCGGCGGCCTCCCGCTGCTGTACCAGGTGCTGTTCCACCCCATGACGGACGCCGGCTGCGACACCCCGTCGTACCGCCGGTTCGCGGAGGGCTACGTGCTGCGCCGCGACACCATGCGGTGGTTCTGGGACCAGTACACCGCCGACCCCGCGCAGCGCGCCGAGACCACCGCCTCCCCGCTGCGCGCGAGCGTTGATCAACTGCGCGGTCTGCCACCGGCGCTGGTTGTGACCGGCGAGGCCGACGTGCTGCGCGACGAGGGCGAGGCGTACGCCGGCAAGCTCCGCGAGGCCGGGGTCCCGGTCACCGCGGTGCGGTTCCAGGGCATCGTCCACGACTTCGTGGTGCTCGACGCCCTGCGGTCCACGCAGGCCGCCCGGGAGGCCATCGCGCTCGCCGCGCATACCCTGCGCGACGCCCTGCGCTGAGGCGTGTCTTCCGGATCACGCCGGGCGGTCGCCGCCGGGGCCGTGCAGCACCAGCTCCGCACGGGTGGCCCGCCACTCGTGCGGAGCGACGCCGAACGCGTCCCGGAACGCGCGGCTGAAGTGGGCGGCACTGGCGAAGCCCCACCGGGTCGCGGTCGCGGCGATCTTGCGTTCGGACGGGCCGGTCCTGGCGAGCTCCCGGGCGCTCTCCTCCAGGCGACGGCGCAGCACCCAGCGGCCCGGGGTGGTGCCCGAGGCGGCGAAGAGCTTGTGCAACTGCCGCACCGAGATGTGGTGTTCCGCCGCCAGGTCGGGCGGGGACAGCCGGGTGTCGCCGAGGCTGGTGTTGATGTGCCAGCGCACCTCGTCCAGCAACACGCTTTCCGGACCGGATGGCTGATGGTCGGTCAGCTCGGTGAGGAGGGTTGCCGCCAGGTCGGTGAGCAGGCCGGCGACGTGCGCGCCGGTCGGACGGACCTCCTGCCGGACCAGGGCGCTGACGACTTCGGTGAGCACGGCGCCGGTGGGCAGGTCGATCGAGAGCCCGCAGGCGCGGGCCGGCAGGGCCCGTGGGGAGATCGGCAGCGCCGCCCAGGGCACCAGCAGGACCGCGGTGTCCCCGTCCGGCAGGCCGGACGGGTGGTCGTGGCGGGCGGCCGCGTCCCGGCAGGCCCGGACCGCGGTGTGCCGGCCGTGGACCGGGACGGCGAGCATGAGGACGTCCCCGTCAGCGGACCGGAGGTCCGGGGGGATGCTCCCCGGCGGGATCAGGACGGCCGGGTGGGACCGCATGGTGGTTCTCCTCGGTGGTTCGTGCGGTCGCCGCGTCGCGCGCGGCGTCAGGCGGCTTCGTCACGGGGCGCCACGGGCGCGCCGCCCCGACGGCTGCGCCACTCGCTCGGTGTGATGCCGTAGGCGGCGCGGAAGGCCCGGCTGAAGTGGGCGGGATTGCTGAAGCCGTGGCGCCCGGCCACCTCGGCGAGCGTCGGGCCGAAGGGTCCGTGCCGCTCCAGGGTGCGGGCGCACGCCTCGACGCGGCGCTGCTGGATCAGCCGGGCGACCGTCAACTCCTCACCCTCGAACAGGCGGTGGAGGTAGCGGACCGAGATGCGCAGCGCGCGGGCGACGGACTCCGGATCCAGGCCCGGCTCGCCCAGGTGGGCGTCGACGTGGGCGTGGACCCGCGACACCAGGTGCTCCCGGGCCGTCGCCGGTTCCCGTGCTCCGTCCGCGTCCGCGTTCCCGGCGCCGTCGACGGCGATTGCGTCCACCAGGTCCGCCACGTGCCCGGCCAGGCGTTCGGCCGCCGTCGGTCCGAAGCGCGCCGCGTCGTTCAGCACCCGGGTCAGCAGCAGGCCCAGCGTCGTCACCGCGCCGCCGTCGGACCGCAGCGCCGACCCGGCCAGCCGCGCCAGCGTCCGAGGACTGCCGAGGCTGCGCTGCGGCAGGTGCACCAGGCGCAGCCGGAACGGCTCGGGGAAGGCCAGCGCGAAGGGCTGTGCCAGGTCCACCACGATGATCTCGCCCGGTCCCGATCGGCAGGACCGGCCGGCCTGGGTGAGGACCGCCTCTCCGGCGGCGCACAGGCCGAGCGCGAAGCGTTCGCCCGGTGCCGGACGGCACAGGCTCGGTGGGCGGCTGATCCGCTGCGGTCCGGCGTCCAGCGACACGGTGCGCATGTAGCCGAGCCGGTGGGACCGGAGGCGGCCGAGCAGCGAACCCGGCTCGGACGCCGTCACCTTGACCGGGACGAGCGCGCGGGACAGCGCGTCGCTCCAGGTGTCGTGGCGCGCGTCCACGGGGACTTCGCCGGTGTCCAGGACGAGGGCCATGCGGCGCTCCTGCCTTCCGTCGTGCCTGACCTGTCACCCGCTGCCGCGATCCGGCCGTGCGGGGGTGCGGTCCTCTTCGGCAACCAGCGTCTCCCGGTGGATCCGCCCGGACGGCCGCGGCGGCCCCGGCCGGGCACCGAGTGCTCGAAGAAGTGCGCGCTCAGGCACGCGCGGGTCCCCGAGCCGACGGCTCGGGGACCCGCGCACCTCGGCCGTCAGCCCGAGAGGGCGTCCCGGAGCTGGGCGCGGGACGTGATGCCCAGCTTCGGGAAGATCTTGTGGAGGTGGTAGCCGACTGTGCGCGGCGAGAGGTAGAGCCGCGAGGCGATGTCCCGGTTGGTGAGTCCCTGCGCCGCCAACTCGGCTATCTGCTCCTCCTGCGGCGTCAGATCGGCCTGCTGGGCCGGCACGACGGGTTGCAGGACGGCGGCTCCCGCCGCCCGCAGTTCCGCCGCGGCGCGGTCGGCCCACGGGCGGGCACCGAGCCGGCGGAACGCCTCCAGCGCGGCGTTCAGCAGCCCGCGGGCCTCGGCCGAGCGCCGTCGGCGGCGCAGCCACTCGCCGAAGTCGAGCTGGGTGAGTGCCTGTTCGAAGGGCCACTGTCCCGTCACCGGATCGGCCAGGGCGGCACGGAAGTGCTGCTCGGCGGCCTCGTCGGTCTCGCTGACCAGGGCGGCGGCGCGGTGCACGATGGCCTGCAGGCGGGGCGACTGCTCGCTGCCCAGGGTGTGCCGCGTCGCCTCCAGCACAGCGCGGGCGTCGTCCGCCTGCCCGGCCCGGACCGCCGCGGCGGCGAGGTCGGCCAGGTAGTAGACGGACGCGTGGTAGTGCACCGGCGCGGGCCGGTAGTCGCGGGTGAACATGTTGCGCAGCTCCGCGTAGGCGCCCTCGTGGTCGCCCTCCACCACCTTGGCCATGCCCAGCGCGTAGTGGTAGCGGACCCGCAGCATGCGGGCGTTGCGCAGGTCCACTCCGCACAGCGCGTCCTGGAGCCGGGCGCAGGCGGCCTCGTACTCGCCCCGGTAGGCGCCGATGATGGCCTGCAGGACGAGGGAGCCGATGGCGACGTTGTCCTCGCCGGCCTCGGCGGCCATCCAGTACGCGTCCTCGGCCCCGGTCAGCGCCGCCGCCCAGGCCCCCGTCGCGCACTGCACGGTGGCCAGGGCCCGCGCGATGGTGGCGTTCGATCCGGCGCTGCCGGCCCGTCGCAGGTGGTCGGTCGTGTGCCGGAGCAGCCGGAGCGCCTGGTCCGTGTCGTCGAGCACCAGCGCCACGCCGCTGAGGACGGTCAGGTCGAAGAGCGAGTCCATCGACATGGCCGCCAACGCCCGGTGGAACAGCTCGACGGCCTGCCGGCGGTGGCTGAGCGGCCGGACGGCCGCCTCGATCCAGGCCCGGTCGGCGAGGTCCCCCTCGGCTTCGATCAGCCCCGCGAGGCGCAGCAGCTCGTCGCCGTAGAAGGGGTCGCCGGTGTTGTACGCGGAGGTCGCGGCGGTGCACAGGGCGGCGAGGGCGAGCGGGGGTGCGACCTCGGCCATGGACTCGCCGACCGACAGCAGGACCTCCAGCGCCTCCCGGTGCCGCAGGGTCAGGCCCAGGGCCCAGCCCCCCAGGAACTTGCCCTCCGCCCGGGTGACCGGGTCCTGCGTCAGGCCGTCGACCCGGGCGGTGAGCTCTCCCACCCACAGCGGGTGCCCCGCGTGCATCGCCGAGGTCGCCGCGCCCAGCATCCGCCGCGAGCTCAGTTCGGGGTCGGGGGTGAGCTCGGCCGCTCGTTCCAGGGCGGCCGCGGCGGCCGCGTAGCCGCCGCGGCCGCGGGCCCGCTCGGCGGTCGCGGCCAGGGCGTCGGCCACGGCCGCGTCCTGGTCGGCGGTCGCGGCGGCCAGGTGCCAGGCCCGGCGGTCGGGTTCGGCCTCGAAGGCCTCGGCCAGGGCCAGGTGCGCCGCCCGGCGTTCGGCGAAGGCCGCCGCCTGGTAGACGGCGGACCGCACCAGCGGATGGCGCAGCTGCACCTGCCCGGCGTCCATCCGGACCAGTCCGGCGCTCTCGGCCGGCAGCAGATCCGTGATCACATCGCGCCCGGCGGCGGCCCGCAGGATGTCCGCGAGCCGGTCGGTGCCGGCGGCCGCGACCAGGAGCAGCGCGGTGCGGGTGTCCTTCGGCAGGTCCGGGAGCTCGGCGGCGAACAGGTCCTCCAGCCGGCGGGTGAGCGGCAGCGTCTGTGCCGCGCCCGACAGGCCCGTGCCCTTGGCGACGGCCCGGGACAGCTCGATCAGCGCGAGGGGGTTGCCGGCCGCCTCCTGGAGCACCTGCGACCGGGCCCGCCCGGTCGGCGGGACCGGCTGGGCGCCCAGCAGCAGCCCGGCGTCCGCACGGGTCAGGGGGCCCGCGACGAGGTGCGGGAAGTCGCGGTCGAAGCGGGCGGGCACGGGTTCGCGCGAGGCCAGCAGCATGACCGCGGCCTCGCCGTCGAGCCGGCGGGCGACGAAGGCCAGGACGTCCAGCGAGCCGAGGTCCAGCCACTGGAGGTCGTCGACCACGAGCAGCAGGGGTCGGTGGGCGGCCGCCTCGGTGAGCAGTGTGACCACGCCGACGCACAGGTGCAGCGGATCGGCGGATGCCGCGTCGTCGCCCCCCTCGCTGTCCAGGGCGAACGCGCACCGAAGGGCCGCGCGTTGCCGCTCCGGCAAGTCGTCGAGGCGGGCCAGCAGCGGACGGAGCAGCTGGTGCAGCCCGGCGAGTGCGAGCCCGGCCTCCCCCTCGCTGCCCCGGACCCGCAGGATCCGCATCCCCCGGGCGGTGCCCTGCTCGGCGGCCCGGTCGACCAGGGCGCTCTTGCCCGCGCCGGGCTCCCCGGTCAGGACCAGCACGGGGGAGCCGTCACCCTGTACGGCGTCGAGGAGGTCGCCGATCCGGGCCAGCTCCGAGTCGCGGCCGAAGAGCGCTGACGCGGTCGGCCCGGTCCTGCCGGTGTTCACCATTGCTTCCGTTCTTCCTGGTCAGGGCCTTGGCGCTCCGACCACACGCCATCCTGCCAGCCCCGGCGAGGGGGGGCTGACCAGAGGTGGGACGACCCCCGTGACGCCGGGGCCGGCGGAGGCGGCGGCCGCCGTCGGGGCGACGACTGGTCATCTGACAGAAGCGTGACCGGCCATGCCCCCAGCAGGATCGAGGGCACGGGAGACGTGCCGTGGTGAACGGCAGGCAGGGCGGAGTGCGAGGAAGTGACGATGACGGAGACGGACTGGGGCGCCCCGGGGGACGCCGGGCCCCGCGCGGCCTCGGCCGGCGGCACCGGCGGCCTGGTCGGACGCGCCGCCGAGCTGGAGCAGCTGCGCCGCTGCGTCCGGCAGGAGTCCGGCACGCCGCGGTCCCTCGTCCTCATCGGCGAGGAGGGCGTCGGGAAGTCGCACCTGCTCCGCGCCGCCTGTGAACTGGCGGCCGCGGACGGGGACCTGGTGCTGACGGCGCAGGGCTGGGCCCCGGAACGCGACCTGCCGTACGGGCTGCTCCGCCACCTGCTCGCCGCGCCGAAGGACCGGGCCGCGGGCGAGCCCCACCGGTCGGCCCTGCTCGCCGCGATCGCCACCGGGCCCGGGGTCCCCGTGCCGTCCGCGACGGAGGTGCGGTCGGGCACCGCCGCGCTGCTGGACCGGCTGAGCCGCCCCGACCGCGGCTCCGGCTCGGGCCGGGTCCTGATCACGGTCGACGACGCCCACGCGGGTGACCGCCCCACCATGGAACTGCTGGGGTCGCTCATCCGCCGCACCGAGGGGAGCCGGGTGGCGGTCCTGCTGGCCTCGCGCGACTGCGAGGTCCTGCTGGGCCTGCCCGCCGGTGCCGAGGCGCTGCACGTCGCCCCCCTCGCGCTGCGCTCGGCCTGCGACCTGCTGGACGCCGTGCCCGGTGCCCCCGTCGGGCGCGCCCGCCTGGAGGTGCTGGAGCAGGCCGAGGGCAATCCTTCCGCCCTGCTGGAGCTGTGCCGCCGACGAGTGTTCAGCGCCGAGCCGACCCTGGCCCGGGAACGGGCCCCCCGCCTGCTGAACCCCCGGACCAGGTTCGACACCCTGGTCGACGCGCTGCCCGCGCCGACCCGCCGGGCCGTGGGCTACGCCGCCGCGGCGCTCCCGGGCGACGACGCGTCCGCCGTGATGGCCGCGCTGGGCACCGCCGACCCGGCGATCTGGGCTCCTGCCGAGGCGGCCGGCATCGTCGCCCTGATCGACGGCCACATCGTCTTCCGGCATCCGCTGGCGCGGGTCGCCGCCCGCGGGCAGACCGCCGCGCTCCTGACCGGAGCCCACCGGGACCTCGCCGAGCGGGCGGGTGCCCGGCCGTTCGACCGGGCGCGGCACCTGGTGGCCGCCGCGGTGGTCCCGGACGCCTCGCTGACCGACGAGCTGCTGGCGGCGGCCGGGCACTCGGCCGACGACTTCGCGCTCGCGCGGGTCCTGGAGGACGCCGCCCGGTGCAGCACCAGCGCGGGGGAGCGGGCCCGCCTGCTCGCCGCGGCCCTGGACGCGGCCGTCGCCGTCGGGGACCCGGACTGGGTCCGGAGCCTGCACGCGAGTTTCCTGAGCGTCAACAGCGACCCCCGGCTCGCCCGCGAGGCCGCGCTGGCCGCGGCGACCGCGCTGTCGCACGCCTCCCGGCAGCGGGAGGCGTTCGACCTGCTGCTGGACAGCGTGGACCGGTACCCGTCGGTCGGCGCCGCGCTCGACCTGAGGCTCGCCACGCTGGCGGCGGCGATCGCCGAGCAGTCCGGCCTGGCGGAACACCGCGGCCGGCTCGCGCAGTTGGTCGCGGGCCTGAGCGCGGCAGGGGCCGGACCGGCGGACCGGACGGGTGCCGGCCGGGACGGCGCCGGCCCGGACGGCGTGCTCGCGGGGTTCGTGCAGGGCACCGGGCCGGCCCGGGCCGACGGCGCGCGGCGGGCCGGCGAAGGCCCCGACGCCCTGGTGCGCAGCGGCCCGCTGGACGGCCGGGAGCAGCTGACCAGGCGGCTGGCCGTCGCCTCGGTCGCCTACCTCTCCGATGAGCCGGACGCGACCCTGGAGCACTTCCGCGCCGCCGACACCTACCTGTGCGGGCGGCGCGCCTTCGGCCTGCGGGCCTGGCACCTGGCGCCGCTGCTGGACACGCTCCTGGCGACCGGTCAGTGGGCGGAGGTGTCCGCCCGGCTGGCGGAGGCGGCGGACAAGGCGGCGGTGCTGCGCCTGACGCGCCCCCGGGCCGACCTGGAGGCCTTCGAGGTGTCCCTGCGCGCCCTGCGCGGGACCGCCCCAGCGAGCCCGCCCGCCTGGCCGGCGGTCCCCTTCGACGGGCACGAGAACGCCGCCACCCGGGCCCGGCTGGTCCGGGCCGGCGCCCTGGTCGCGATGGCGCACGGCGAGTGGGCCGACGCCTTCCGGCGGCTGCGCACGCTGTTCGCCGAGGACGGCACTCCGCTGCACCCGTTCCTCTCGTCGCGCTGCATCGCGGAGCTGGCGCTGGCCGCCCACCGCGCCGGCCTGGGCGAGGCGGCGGCGGAGGTCCTCGCGCGGGTGCGTGCGGCGCAGGGGGAGCAGCCGACGGCCCGGATGACGCTGCTGCTGCACCACGCCGCGGCCCTGGTGGAGCCGGGCGCCGACCCCGAGCACCACTTCCGTCTCGCACTGGTGAACCCGGCGGGCGAGCGCTGGCCGCTCGAGCGCGCCCAGGCCCGGTTCGGCTACGCGATCTGGCTGCGCCGCGCCAGGCGTCCCTCGGAGGCCCGGCAGCAACTGGTCGCGGCACTCGACACCGCCGAGGCTCTCGGGTGCCGGCCGCTGGCCACCGCGATCCGCCAGGAACTGCGCGCCAGCGGCGTGCCGGACTCCGCCCACCCCGGCCCGGCACTCCACCGGTTGACGGCCCAGCAGCAGCAGATCGTCAGGATGGCCGCCCAGGGCCTGTCGAATCGTGAGATCGGTGAACAGCTCTTCCTCTCCCCGCGTACGGTGGGCACCCACCTGTACAACGTCTACCCCAAGCTCGGGGTCAGCAGCCGCCACCAGCTCCGCGACCTGCTGTCGAGCAGGTAGCCCGGCACCCCTGGCCGTGCACCGCCGGTACGGCTACCGTGTCCCCCCGGTGCGGGAGCCCGCGGCGGCCCGTGCCGGTACGGCAGAGCGAGAGATGAGGCGGCGTGGAGTCTGACGCCTGGTCCGGCGAGGGCCTGGTTCCGCCGCCCGGGATCGCGCTGGATCCGGTGGTGGCGCGGCTGGTCGCGGCTTCGGCCGCGCCGCCCGGGCTCGACGACCTCGGCCCGGACACCGGGCGTCAGGCCCTGCTGGAGCTCCAGCGGGACCTGATCGAGGACTGCGATGTCGAGGCCGGGTTCCAGGTGGCGCCGGTGGGGCCCCGCGGGCTCGTCGGCTTCTGGACCTTCCGCCCGGCCCGGCTCGAAGGGCCGCTGCCCGCCGTGCTCTACCTGCACGGCGGGCGCTGGATGCTCGGCGAGGCCCGCACCCACGCCCGGCTGATCACCGAACTCGTCGAGGGAACCGGTGCGGTGGCCGTCGTCCCCGAGTACAGCCGCACACCCGAGGCCCGCTATCCGGTGGCGCTGGAGGAGTGCTACGCCCTGCTCGACTGGCTGGCGGCCCGCGCGCAGGCGCTGGGCGTCGCGGCGGACCGCATCGCCGTGGCGGGCGACTGCGCCGGCGCCACCCTGGCCACCGCCGTCACGATGCTCGCCAAGACCCGGGGCGGCCCTGCCATCCGGGCCCAGCTCCTCTACTACCCGCTGGTGGACCCCGCCTGCGACACCGAGACCCAGCACCGGTTCGGTTCCGGCTACCTGCTCAGCCGGGAGGGCCTGCGGCGGTACTGGCAGGCGTACCTCGGGTCGCCCGAGGACGGGGACCAGCCGACCGCCAGTCCGCTGCGGGCCGGCCCCGACCTGCTGGCCGGGCTGCCGCCGGCGCTGGTCGTCACCGCCGAAGCGGACGTCGCCCGGGACGAGGGCGAGGAGTACGCCGCCCGGCTGCGTGCGGCCGGCGTCCCGACCGCGGCCGTGCGGTTCCTCGGCACGGTGCACGACTTCGTGTCGCTGAACGCGCTGCGCGACAGTCCGCCGTCCCGGGCGGCGGTGCGGCAGGGCTGCGCCTTCCTGCGCGCGCACCTGGACTGAGCGGGCCGGACGCCGCGTCGGCGGACCAGTCGCCCGACGGATGCACCGGTACGCGCGGCCTCGGCATCCTGGTGCCATGGCAGCTCAATTGTTGACGACGCGTTCGGTTCCGGCCGCCGAGAGCCTGGAGTTCTGGCACGACGCCGTGCTCGCCACCCTCGTCGGCATGGACATCGAGACCGGTGGCCGCACCTACGACGCCGCCATGAACCGGTGCACGGTCGGCGACCTGCAGATCACCACGATCGACTGCGACCCCGCAGAGGTCCACCGGTCGCCGCGCTCCATCGCCCAGGGCGACGGAGGACACATCTTCGTGGGGCTGCAGAGCACCGGAGTGGCCCAGGTCGAACAGGACGGGCGCACCACCGAACTGCGACCCGGCGACATCGGGTTCTTCGAGTCGATCCGGCCCTTCGGGATCCGCTTCCCCGAACGCTTCCAGCTGAAGATCTTCGCGGTGCCGCGGGCCGTGCTCGGCCTGCAGGAGGGCGACCTCCAGCGGCTCACGGCCCGGGGACTGCGGCCCGGCAACGGCTTGGGCGCCCTGGTCTCCCCGTTCCTGGGACGGCTGGCCGACGCCGTCGACGGCTGCGCCGCGCCGCTGGCGCAGCAGTTGGCCCGCGGCGCCGTGGACCTCCTCGCCGCCACCGCCGCCGACCAAGCGGGCCGGTCGGCGGCCGAACTGCCCGGCGTGGACAACGTCATGCTGCTCCGGGTGCGGCAGTACATCCGCTGGCACCTGTCCGACCCCGGGCTCACCCCCGCGGTGATCGCCCGGGCGCACGGCATCTCCGTGCGGTACCTGCACCGGCTGTTCGAGGGCGAGGGCCGGACGCTCTGCCAGTGGATCCGGGAACAGCGCCTGGAGGAGTGCCGCCGGGCACTCCTGGCGGCCCCGGACGACTCGCTCGGTGTCGGACGCATCGCCCGGCGGTGGGGCTTCACCAGCGGGGCGCAGCTGAGTCGCGCCTTCCGCGGCTTCCACGGTCTGTCACCGACCGAGTGGCTCACCGAGGAGCGCCTCGGCCGCGTGGTCGGAGCCGAGCCGTGATCGGCGCGCCGCCGGCCGCCCCGGCGCGGACCGTCGCGACCGGCACGGTCCCCGCTTCGGTGCGCGAGGCGGCCGACTGGCAGTCGGCCGCCTCCCGCGCCTTCGCCCGGGTCGAGGTGACCGTGCGGGCACCCGTCTGGACCGGGTCGATGACCACCGTCCGACTGGGCGGCCTGCAGATCTGCGACGAGGCCTCCGGGCCGGTGACGGTCCTGCGGGACGCCGGGTCGGTGGCGGCCGATCCGAGTCGGAACATCATCGCCCGGCTGCAGGTCGACGGCACCGCCCGGGTCTTCCAGGACGGCCGCTCGGTGGAGCTGCCGCCCGGCTCGCTCACCTTCCTGGACCTGAGCCGACCGTTCAAGATCGTCGCCTCGCAGCCCCAGCGGGCGCGCACCCTGATGGTCCCGCGCTCCGTCATCGGACTCGAGGAGAGCGCGCTGCGCCGGTTCACGGCGACCCTCGCCAGCCCCGCGGACGCCGGCGCGGGCGCGCTGCTCCTGCCGCTGCTGGCCGACGTCCGCCCCGAACTGCCGGGGACGTCGGCCCTGATCAGGGAACAGGTCGCGCGCGCCGTGGCCGACCTGCTCGCGACCCTGGCCGCGGACCACGCGGCACGGACGGTACCGGACGGGCGGTCCGCCACGCAGTCGCTCTTCGAGCGGATCACCGCCTCCGTCGAGACCCGCCTCTCGGACCCCGACCTGTCACCCCGGGCGATCGCCGACCAGCACGGCGTCTCGCTGCGCTACCTGCACCAGCTCTTCCAGCGCAGGGGCTGCACGGTCGGCGGCTGGATCCGCGCCCGGCGACTGGAGGCGGCGCGGCTGGAGCTGGCCGGCCCCGAGGCGGCGCGGCGCGCGATCTCCGCCGTCGCCGCCCGCTGGGGATTCACCAGCCCCTCGCACTTCAGCCGCGCCTTCCGGGACGCCTACGGGATGTCCCCCAACCAGTGGCGCGCCGGACAGTCGACCGGCGGCAAGCCGGGCGCCGAGGATGCCGAACGCGTTTCCGCAGGTCAGGAAGGGTCCTGACCTGCGGAAACGGTGAGAGGCCGAACTGCGTTTCCGCAGGTCGGAGGTGCCTCTACAGGTCGTAGTACAGCTCGAACTCGTGCGGGTGCGGCCGCAGCGCGATCGGGGCGATCTCGTTGGTGCGCTTGTAGTCGATCCAGGTCTCGATCAGGTCGGAGGTGAAGACACCGCCGGCCAGCAGGTACTCGTGGTCGGCCTCGAGGGCTTCGAGGACGGCGGGGAGGGAGGAGGGGACCTGGGGGACGGCGGCGTGCTCGTCGGGGGCGAGCTCGTAGAGGTCCTTGTCGACGGGCTCGAGCGGCTCGATCTTGTTCTTGATGCCGTCGAGGCCGGCCATCAGCATGGCGGCGAAGGCCAGGTACGGGTTGGACGCCGGGTCGGGCGCGCGGAACTCGATGCGCTTGGCCTTGGCGTTGGACCCGGTGATCGGGATGCGGATGGCGGCGGACCGGTTGCGCTGCGAGTAGACCAGGTTGACCGGGGCCTCGAAGCCGGGCACCAGGCGGTGGTAGGAGTTCACCGAGGGGTTGGTGAAGGCGAGCAGCGAGGGGGCGTGCCGCAGGATGCCGCCGATGTAGTAGCGGGCCATGTCGGAGAGGCCGGCGTAGCCCTGCTCGTCGTAGAAGAGCGGGGAGCCCTCGGTCCACAGCGACTGGTGGACGTGCATGCCGGAGCCGTTGTCGCCGAAGATCGGCTTGGGCATGAAGGTGGCGGTCTTGCCGTTCCGCCAGGCGACGTTCTTGATGATGTACTTGAACAGCATCAGGTCGTCGGCGGCGTGCAGCAGGGTGTTGAACTTGTAGTTGATCTCCGCCTGGCCGGCGGTGCCGACCTCGTGGTGCTGGCGCTCGACCTGGAGTCCGGCCTTGGCGAGTTCGAGGGACATCTCGGCGCGCAGGTCGGCGAAGTGGTCGACCGGCGGGACGGGGAAGTAGCCGCCCTTGAACTTGACCTTGTAGCCGCGCGCGTCGCCCTCGGCGGAGCCGCTGTTCCAGGCGCCCGCCTCGGAGTCGATGTGGTAGTACGACTGATGGGCGGCGGTCTCGAAGCGGACCGAGTCGAAGACGTAGAACTCTGCCTCCGGGCCGAAGTATGCGGTGTCCGCGATGCCGGAGGAGGCCAGGTACGCCTCGGCCTTGCGGGCGACGTTGCGCGGGTCGCGGCTGTAGGCCTCGCCGGTGATCGGGTCCTGGATGAAGAAGTTGATGTTGAGGTGCTTCTCGGCGCGGAAGGGGTCGAGCCGGGCGGTCTGGAGGTCGGGCACGAGGGCCATGTCGGACTCGTGGATCGCCTGGAAGCCGCGGATCGAGGAACCGTCGAACATCAGGGTCTCGGACGGGTCGAACGTGGCCGCGGGCACCGCGAAGTGCTGCAGGACGCCCGGCAGGTCGCAGAACCGGACGTCGACGAACTTGATGTCGTTGTCCGAGATGTACTGCTTCACCTCGTCGGCGTTGGTGAACATCCATCCTCCTCAGCTGCGGTCTGGTGGCTCACGTTAGGGACGGGCCGTTTCCGGCTGGTGACTCCACCGTTTCCTGAATGTTAACCGGCCCGGCTGAACGGGCGGCAAAGGCGTACGGTTCCGGGCAAATCGCCACCCCTGCGGGCGCCCTGCCCGCCAAGTGGTCTAGACCTCCTCGGGCAGTCGGAGCAACGCGATTCACCCCGCCGGGGCGCGACCCGGGCGCGGCAACGGGCACGGCAACGGGCACGGCAACGGGCACGGCAACGGGAGCGGCACCTGGCGCGGCGCCGGACGCGCAACGGGGAGGGCTCGCGAAGATCGCTGGTAAGCCCCGGTTAGTGTGGATTCGTGGACACCAGAGAAGCGTTGGGATCGTGGATCGACGGCCCGAAGGCCGCCGCCGAGAAGATGGGCGCCGACTTCGGGTACCGCGGCGAGCGCCTCGGCCTGCCCAAGGAGGGCCCGGGTTCGGTGGCCGGCGTCGGCCGCCGCCTGGGCGCCCTGTGCGTCGACAGCTGGCTGTGCAGCCTGGTCGCGTACGGGCTGCTCTCCGGCGGAGACCTGAACGGTGCCAACCGGTGGACCCTCCCGCTGTTCTACGTGGTCTGCGTGGTCCTGCTGGCGACCACCGGCACCACCCTGGGCAAGCGGCTGTTCGGCCTGCGGGTGGTCCGGCTGGACGGCGCCCGCGCGACCATCCCGCAGGTGCTGCTGCGGACCCTGCTGCTGTGCCTGGTGATCCCGGCCGCCGTCTGGGACCGCGACACCCGCGGCCTGCACGACAAGGCGGTCGGCACCGTCGAGGTCCGCATCTGACCTCGTACGGCACGAGACAGTCGACCTCGTACGGCACGGGACAGTCGAACGGCCCCGCCGCGATCGGAATCGCGGCGGGGCCGTGGTGTCGGTGGGGGAGCGGAGGTCAGCGGACCTGGCCGCCCTTCGGCATCCGGGCGCCCTTGGGCATCGGGCCCTTGGGGATCGGCGCCTTGGAGAGCAGGTCGCCGAGCGCCCGCAGCCGGTCGTTGGTCTCGGTGACCTGAGCGGCGGAGATCGAGCGCGGCAGACGCATCAGGTGGATCTGCAGCTTCTTCAGCGGGATCTCGCCCTCGCCGGTGCCGACCATGATGTCGTGCACCGGGATGTCGCCGACGACCTTGGCCATCTTCTTCTTCTCGGACGCCAGCAGCGGCCGCACCCGGTTCGGGTTGCCCTCACCGATCAGCGCGATGCCGGCCCGGCCCACGGCGCGGTACACCGCGTCCTGGTTGCGGGTGACCGCGACCGGGGTGGTGTTGGCGCTCCAGCCGCGGCGGATGTTGTTCAGCACGGCCGCCACGGCGCCCGGCTGGCCCTCCATCTGCCCGAACGCGGCCTTCTCGGCCCGGCGCCCGAAGACGATCGCCATGGCCAGGAAGGCCACGATGAAGCCCAGGATGCCCAGGTAGATGGGGTGACCGATCGCAAAGCCGATGGCGAGGAACACGCCGAAGGTCAGCAGGCCGACGCCGGCGATGATCAGGCCGATCTTGGTGTCGACCTTCTTGGTCATTTGGTACGCCAGGCGGATCTGCTTCAGCCGCCCGGGAGTCTCGGATGTTTCCCTCGCCATAACGCTCATGGTACGTGGGGTGCCTGTGGTTAATCCAAGGGCGGTGCCGGTTCGTGACCCTGGACTTTCCCCTACTGGGCGTAGCCGGTGTCTCAGGCCGAGCGGGACAGCTTCACGGCCGCCTGGTCCCGGTCCGCCGCCCACCGGCGGTTCTCGCAGACCGCGGCCCAGGCGTTGCGCCGCGCACCGCGGATCAGGACGAGGTTCTCGGCGTACTTCAGCGCGGATCGGATGCCGCTGCGCATGACCACCACTCCTTGTGCGGGTACCCCCTCAGGGTCGCCGCTCGGTGTTACCGGACGGTGACCCGACCATCAATACCGCATGAAGGAAGGGCGGGCCCTGGTGGACCCGCCCTTCCCGGTGAAAAAGGTGAGAATCAGACCGCGGCCTGCTCCCGGTGGGCCAGCGCCTGCCGGTACAGCCGGCCGGCCCGGTACGAGGAGCGCACCAGCGGGCCGGACATCACACCGGCGAAGCCGAGCTCCTCGGCCTCCTGCTGCAGCTCGACGAACTCGTGCGGCTTCACCCAGCGCTCGACGGGGTGGTGGCGCACCGAGGGGCGCAGGTACTGGGTGATGGTGATCAGCTCGCAGCCGGCGCCGACCAGGTCGGCCAGCGCCTGGCTGACCTCCTCGCGGGTCTCGCCCATGCCGAGGATCAGGTTGGACTTGGTGACCAGCCCGGCCGCGCGGGCCTGGGTGATGACGTCCAGCGAGCGCTCGTAGCGGAACGCCGGGCGGATCCGCTTGAAGATCCGGGGGACCGTCTCGACGTTGTGCGCGAGCACCTCGGGGCGGGCGGCGAAGACCTCGTCCAGCAGCGCGGGGACGCCGTTGAAGTCGGGGATCAGCAGCTCGACACCCGTCCGGCCGCCCTCGCGGTCGGCGGTCATCGTGTGCACCTGGCGGACGGTCTCGGCGTACAGCCAGGCGCCGCCGTCCTCCAGGTCGTCGCGGGCGACACCGGTGATGGTGGCGTAGTTCAGGTCCATGGTGACGATGGACTCGGCGACCCGGCGCGGCTCGTCCCGGTCGAACTCGGCGGGCTTGCCGGTGTCGATCTGGCAGAAGTCGCAGCGGCGGGTGCACTGGTCACCGCCGATGAGGAAGGTCGCCTCGCGGTCCTCCCAGCACTCGAAGATGTTGGGGCAGCCCGCCTCCTGGCAGACCGTGTGCAGCCCCTCCTTCTTCACCAGGGACTGCAGGGCGTTGTACTCCGGCCCCATCTTCGCCCTGGTCTTGATCCACTCAGGCTTCCGCTCGATGGGGGTCTCGCTGTTGCGGACCTCCAGGCGGAGAAGCTTCCTGCCGTCGGGTGCGACAGCGGACACGTGCGGCTCCTAGAACTAGACGGGGTACCCCACAGGGTACGCCTGTGCAATTGCGGCTTGCGCCCGGCCGGGGCCCTGCGATCAGAGGCAACACCGGGCGTGGCGCAGCGATTCCTGAGGGTCAGCGGGCCATGGCGGGCTCGGGCAGCTCGGCGAGGACCGCGGCGAGGTGCCGCTGCACGGTCGGCACGGCGTCGGCGACGGTGAGGTCGCGGCCCAGCTCACCGCTGAGCGAGGCCACCCCGGCGTCCCGGATGCCGCACGGCACGATCTTGTCGAAGTACGTCATGTCGGGGTCGCAGTTGAGCGCGAAGCCGTGCATCGTCACCCCGCGCGCCACCCGGACGCCGATCGCGGCGAGCTTGCGGTCGTCGCCGCGCTGCCCGGCGTTGGACGGCGCGTACTCGGGGCCGGCCAGGCGCGGGTCGATGCCCAGCGGCAGGCCCATCCGCAGGGTCAGCTTGCCGATCTCCACCACCTGCGCGGGGTCGACCACCGCGCCGGGGATCTCCGCGCCGAGCTTCCAGACGCCGCTGCGGCCCTCGATCCGGGTGGTCCCCACCCCGAACTCGCCGCAGGCGCGGATCAGCGCCTCCTCCAGCCGCCGCACGTACGCGACCACGTCGATCGGGTCCGGCAGCTTGACGATCGGGTAGCCGACCAGCTGGCCGGGGCCGTGCCAGGTGATCTCGCCGCCGCGGTTCACCTCCACCACCGGGGTGCCGTCCAGCGGCAGGTCCTCGGGGTTGGTGCGCTTGCCCATGGTGTACACCGGCTGGTGCTCCAGCAGCAGCACGGTGTCCGGGATCTCGTCCGCCACCCGCAGCGCGTGGAGCTGCTGCTGCTCCTCCCACGCCTCGGCGTAGGGGACGGTCCGCTCGCCGATCCCCATCGAAACGAAGCGCACGTTCTCGCTCACCGTATGTTGCTCCTTGCCCGGGCGTTCGAGACCAACCTCGCCACTGTACGCCCGTCCGGGTGACACCGGTCCTTACGGGCTCCCGGAGAGCAGCTGCAGGCGCAGCGCGAGCTGCAGCTCCAGGGACCGCTCGGGATGGTTCCAGTCCCGGCCGAGCAGGACCTCCACCCGGTCCAGGCGCTGCACCACGGTGTTCACGTGGACGTGCAGGGCGTCCTTGGCGCGGGTCAGGCTGCCGCCGCAGTCGAAGTAGGCGCGCAGGGTGCGGACCAGCTCGGTGCCCCGGCGGGCGTCGTACTCCAGCAGCGGGCCGAGCGCGACGCGGACGAACGCCTCCACGTCGTGCCCGTCGCCCAGCAGCACGCCGAGGAAGCCCAGGTCGGTGGCGGCCGCGCCGCCGCCGTCCCGGCCGAGCACCCGCAGGCCGCGCACGCACCGCACGCCCTCGGCGTGGGCGGCGGCCAGCGCCACCGGCCCGGCGGCCGGGCGTCCGGCGCCGACCGTCACCGGGGCGCCGATCAGCCGGGCCAGGCGCTCGGCGGCCCGGGCGGCGGCCGCGCCGGGCGGCGTGCCGTCCTCGGGCAGCAGCAGGACCACCGCCTCGCCGTGCTCGGCGCTGATCCCGCGCGAGCCGAACAGGTAGCGGGCCGCGGCGCCCGCCAGCCGTTCGCGGGCGGGGGCGTCGCCGGGGTCGGCGACCAGCACCAGGTGCGGGCGGGTCAGGTCGACGCCGAGCCGCCGGCCGCGCGCCACCAGGCCCGCCGGGTCGCGGTCCGGCGCGGTCAGCAGGTCGGCCAGCAGCTCGCCGCGCACCCGGTTCTCGGTCTCGGCGACCGAGCGGCGCAGGAGCAGCAGCAGCGCGGTCACCACGCTGGCCCGCTCCAGGATCCGCCGGTCGCCGTCGTCCAGGTCGGGGCGGCCGTGCAGCACCATGCTGCCCAGCAGCTCCTGCCCGGCCAGCACGGCGCACACCCAGTCCTCGCCGTGCCGCACCGCCCGGGCCTGTTCGCGGGAGGCCGCCGCGGCCTCCGCCAAGCCCTCGGCGACGGCGGCCCGGCCGGTCAGCGGGTCGCCCTCGGCGTCGTGCACGGCCACCTCGCCGTCCAGCAGGCCGGCGACCTCGGCCGCCACGTCCGGCACCTCGGCGCCGCGCAGCACCAGGTCGGTGAGCCGGTCGTGGGCCTGCTCGGCGCGCTGCACGGCCGCCGAGTGGGCCCGGATCACCTCGTTGGCGGTGGCCAGCTCGGAGAGCGCGGCCCGGGTGTCGGCGAGCGCCTTGGCGGTGTCCAGCGCGATCGCGGCGTGCGCGGCGAGGGTGCACAGCAGCGCCACCTCGTCGGGGGAGAAGGCGCGGGCCGAGCGGTCGGCGGCGAACAGCACGCCGATCACCCGGCCGCCGAGCAGCAGCGGTACGCCGATGATCGCGACCAGGCCCTCGTCCAGCACGCCCTCGTCGATCTTGCCGGTGTGCCGGAAGCGCTCGTCGGTCCGGTAGTCGGGGGTCGCGTACGGGCGGGAGGTCTGCGCCACCAGGCCGCCGAGGCCGTCGCCGAGGCTGAGCCGCAGGGTCTGGAAGATCGGTGACACGGAGCCGTCGGTGACCCGCATGTACGTGTCGCCGGCCTCCTCGTCCGGGAGGGTCAGGTACGCGGTGTCGGTGCCCAGCAGCATCCGGGCCCGGCGGACGATCGCCTGCAGCACCGCGTCCAGGTCGCGGGAGGCGGCGAGGTCGCCCGCGGTGTCGAAGAGCGCGGTCAGCTCCGCCTCGCGGCGGCGGTGCTGGCGCATCGTCCGGTGCACCCGCAGGGCCTGCCAGGTCGCGTCGTCGATCTCGGTCAGCACCTGCGCGGGGGCGCCCTGCCGGCGGGCCTCGGCGAGCACGTCGGCGAAGTCCTCGGTGGCGGCGCCGGTCGCCAGCAGGTCGAGCAGGCGGCGCAGGGCGGGGGCGGAACTGGTCCGGTGGTCGTTCATGGTGCGCGCAATCGTGCCAAACGTGGGGGACGAACAGTAGGGGGCTCGGGGGAGAGGCTTCCCCCGGGCCCCCGCTCCGGCTAACCGACCGGGACGGGCTCGCGCTCCTCGACCTCGGCCAGGTCGCTGCCGCGGGTCTCCCGCGCGCAGAGCACGGCGATCACCGTGATCACCGAGGCGATCGCGACGTACACCGCGATCGGCGTGGCGCTGCCGTAGTCCTTGAGCAGCGCGGTGGCGATCAGCGGCGCCGGGGCGCCGGCCGCCACCGAGGAGAACTGGGCGCCGATCGAGGCACCGGAGTACCGCATCCGGGTCGCGAACAGCTCCGAGAAGAACGCCGCCTGCGGCGCGTACATCATGCTGTGGAAGAACAGGCCCACGGTGACCGCTGCGACCAGCGCGCCGAAGCTCTTCGTGTCCACCATCCCGAAGAAGACGAACGCCCACACCCCGACGCCCACCGCGCCCACCAGGTACACCGGCTTGCGGCCCACCCGGTCGGAGAGCGCCCCGAACACCGGGATCAGGGCGAACTGCACGGCCGAGGCGATCAGCACCGCGTTCAGCGCCGTCTGCTTGCCCACGTGCACGTGCCCCACGGCGTACGCCAGCACGAAGGTGGTCATCACGTAGTACGAGATGTTCTCCGCCATCCGGGCGCCCATCGCGATCAGCACGTCCCGCCAGTGGTGGCGCAGCACCGCGACCAGCGGCGGCTGCTCGACCGTGGCGCGCGCCTTCGCGGCCGCCAGCGCCTGCCGGAACAGCGGGGACTCGTCCACCGAGAGCCGGATCCACATGCCGACCGCGACCAGCACCGCCGACAGCAGGAACGGCACCCGCCAGCCCCAGGACAGGAAGGCCTCGTCCGAGAGCACCGCGGTCATCAGCGACAGCACGCCGGCCGCCAGCAGGTTGCCGGCCGGGGCACCGCCCTGCGGCCAGGACGCCCAGAAACCGCGCCGCTTCGGGTCGCCGTGCT
Organism: Kitasatospora sp. NPDC048365; assembly: GCF_043200835.1. Classification (NCBI taxonomy): domain Bacteria; kingdom Bacillati; phylum Actinomycetota; class Actinomycetes; order Kitasatosporales; family Streptomycetaceae; genus Kitasatospora; species Kitasatospora sp. NPDC048365. The sequence continues at coordinate 153,547 of NZ_JBICYJ010000014.1, read as the reverse complement.
CGGAGACCAGCAGCACCGCCCCGCCCCACTCGCCGCCCAGCGCGAAGCCCTGCACCAGGCGCAGCCCGGTGAGCATCAGCGGAGCCGCCACGCCGACCTGGTCGTAGGTCGGCAGGCAGCCGATCAGGAAGGTCGCGCCGCCCATCAGCAGCAGGCTCACCACCAGCAGCTTCTTGCGGCCGATCCGGTCGCCGAAGTGCCCGAAGACCAGGGCGCCGATCGGCCGGGCGGCGAAACCGATCGCGTAGGTCAGGAACGACAGCAGGGTGCCGGTCAGCGGGTCGGCCTTCGGGAAGAAGACGTGCCCGAAGACCAGCGCCGCCGCCGTTCCGTACAGGAAGTAGTCGTACCACTCGATCGTGGTGCCGATCAGGCTGGCGCCTACGACGCGGCGCAGTGAGCCGTCGGTGCGCTGGGGGGTGTCGGGTCTGCTCATGGTCACCACTTCCGGAGGGTGGGCGGGGTCGCCACAGGTGTCGCCACAAGGTAGGAAGCGGCGGGTCGGCGTTCTATGTGGCCGGCCCACACAGTGTTCGAGCCGGTCGTGTGTGATCGGCCCAGCGCACGCAACATTCCGCGGACCCTGCTCCGTGTAGTGGGGGCGAGGGTGTGCAGAGTCGCACCGGATGTCCCAGGGGAAGCGGCGAGGCGGCATGTCACCAGAGCTGGAGCAGTTGTTCGACGAGTTCGTGGCAGGAAGGTACGCCGCGCTGCGCCGCACCGGCTACCTGCTCTGCGGCGACTGGCACCTCGCCGAGGACCTGGTGCAGACCGCGCTGGTCAAGCTGTACGCGCGCTGGCCCCGGCTGAACGAGCCGGAGCGCGCGGCCGGCTACGCCAGGACGGTGCTGGTCCGCTGCTGGATCGACACCAGACGACGGCGAGGGTCGCACGAACTGGCGGCGGCGGACCTCCAGCCGTCCGCCGAGCAGCCGTCCGCCGACCCGGACCGCCGGCTGGCCCTGCTGGCCGCACTCGCCCAGGTCACCCCGGCGTACCGGGCGGCGCTGGTGCTGCGGTTCTGGGAGGACCAGAGCATCGAGGCGACGGCCGCCGTGCTGCGGCAGAGCACCGGCACGGTGAAGTCCAACACCAGCCGGGGGCTGGCCCAGCTGCGGGCGATCCTCGGCGACTCGCTGCACGACATCGCGGCGGGCTGACCCCGTGCACGCACCGAAGCGCCACACGTCACAGCAGGACACACGAGAGGGACGCGGGATGACCGGGGACGAGACGAGGTACGACGCCGAGGAGATGGGCGCGCTGTTCCGGGCCGTGCTCGAACAGCCCGAGCCCCCGGCCTCGCCGGCGGTGCTGCCGGAGGTCCGGCGCGCGGGCGGCCGGCTGCGCCGACTGCGCCGTCTCGCCGCGGTCGGGGCGACCGCGGCGGCGGTGTGCGTGCTGGCGACGGCCGGCTGGGCGCTCGGCGGCCGCCCGCCCGCCGGGGCCGGGACGATCGGGCCGGCGGCGGAGAGCCCGACCGGCGCCTCGATCGCTTCGCCGCCCGGCGCCTCGCCGTCCGGCGCGGGCCGGGGCGGCCACCAGGGCCTGCTCGGCCTGCTCCGCGCCCATCTGCCGGCGGCCCTCCAGGACGTCACCGACGGCCCGGTGCCGGGCGCGTACACCATGACCCGCACGGACGGCGGGACGGTGCTGTTGGGCCGCCGCCTGGACGGCGTGGCGAGCGGCCGCGGCGGGGCCGCCTCGCCGTGCGGCCCGCGGTCCAACGCCCGGGGGCCGGTGGAGCCCGACGGCAGGGACTGCACCGGCTTCACGCTGCCCGACGGCACCGCGGTCTGGGTGCTGCACCCGATCATGGTGCCGCCGCGCGGCCAGGAGGCCGAGATCCGGCTGATCACCCCGCAGGACCGGGTGTACGTCCTGCTGTTCGGCCGCGGCGGTGCCCGCCCGCAGCCGGACGATCCGACGGTGCCGCTGTCCCAGCTGGTCGAACTGGCCCGGCAGCCCGGCTTCCTGGAGGTCGTCCGGGACGGCTGGAACGACCGGGCCTGAGCGCAGAGCCGGTCAGTGGGCGGTCCACCCGCCGTCCACCGGCAGGCTGGCGCCGGTGATGTAGGAGGCGGCGGGGGAGCACAGCCAGAGGGCGAGCTGCGCCACCTCGTCCGGCTCGATCAGCCGCTTCACGGCGGTCCGGTCGAGCATGATCTGCTCGACCACCTCGTCCTCGTGGATGCCGTGCGCCAGCGCCTGCGCGGCGATCTGCTTCTCCACCAACGGGGTGCGCACGTAGCCGGGGTTGATGCAGTTGCTGGTCACGCCGTACGGCGCGCCCTCCAGGGCGACCGTCTTGCTGAGCCCCTCCAGGCCGTGCTTGGCGGTGACGTACGCCGACTTGAAGGCGCTGGCCCGCAGGCCGTGCACGGAGGAGATGTTGACGATCCGTCCCCAATCCTGCGCGTACATGTGGGGCAGGGTGCGGCGCAGGATCCGGAACGGCGCCTCCACCATCACCCGCTGGATCAGCGCGAAGCGTTCGACCGGGAACTCGTGCAGCGGCGCGACGTGCTGGAGGCCGGCGTTGTTGACGACGATGTCGGCGTCGTCCGGCAGGGCCTCCACCGCGTCCGGGTCGGAGAGATCGGCGACGACGGCGGTGCCGCCGATCGCGTCGGCGAGCCGCTTCGCGGGCTCGGCGGCCAGGTCGACGACGTAGACCCGGGCGCCGGCCGCGGCGAAGGCCTCGGCACAGGCCCGGCCGATGCCGGAGGCGGCACCGGTGACCAAGGCGGTACGGCCCGCCAGCGGGGGCGCGGAAGTGGTGTCCATGGTCGAGAACGGTAGGAATCCGCGGCTCGCACTCCTATGTGGCCGGCCACCACAGACCCCGGTGTCCTGGTGGCTGTGGGAGCCATGCGGGCAGGACGGGCACAGCGGCCGTTCCACTTAAACACCTCGCGCCCCGGCTTCCCCACAACGGGCGCCACCCAGTCACCCGTTCGGAGGATTGAGGGCCCGAATCCGCCCATAGCGTCCGAATGCTCGCTACATTCGCGCCGATTCCCGACAGGGGGCGCCGATCCGGGCAGAGGGGGCCGGGGCGGTGCCCGAGAGGTGATGACTGAGATGTCCCAACTGCCAGCAACCGACCGCCCGGCGTACGCACCGCTCGACCCGCTCGACCCGATGGACCCGCTCGACCCGATGGACCCGCTGGACCGGCACCCGGCCGAGCCGGACGACGCCGACGCGCACGCCTCCGACGAGGAGTCCGACGAGCACACGGCTGACGGCCCCGCCGCCGCACGCCCGCAGAACCCCCTTCTCGCCGCCCTGATCGAGGAGTCCGGCTTCTCGCACGCCGGGCTCGCCCGAAGGGTCGACCAACTGGGTCTCGAGCACGGCCTGGACCTGCGCTACGACAAGACCTCCGTCACCCGCTGGCTGCGCGGCCAGCAGCCGCGCGGCGCCACCCCGGCGCTGATCGCCGAGGTCTTCACCCGCCGGCTCGGCCGCCGGCTCACCGCCCAGGACGTGGGCCTGGACGCCTGCGCCCCGGTCTACGCCGGCCTGGAGTTCGCCGAGACCCCGCAGGAGGCCGTCGACATCGTCGCCTCCATGTGGCGCAAGGACAACGGGCCCTACGCCGAGCTGCGCAAGATCGCCTTCACCCCGGCCGGCCTGGTCGTCCCCAGCCGGGACTGGCTGATCGGCCGCACCGACGAGCGGGTCGCCCGGGACGGCTCCACCCTGCCGCCCGAGGAGCTGCGCACCGACCCCCACCCCGGCCGGCCCGGGCACCCCGGCGCGCATCCCGGGCCGCACGGCGGGGCGGGACCCCGGGTCCCGCAGCAGCAGAGCCGCCGCCCGGCGGGCGCGGGGGAGCACCCGGAGGGCGGCGGGCGCGACCACCGGCCGCCGATCCGGGTCGGGCGCGGCGACATCGCCGCCATCCGCGCCGTCGGCGACCTGTTCCGCGCCCTCGACCAGGCGTACGGCGGCGGCCACGCCCGGCAGGCCCTGGTGCGCTACCTGGAGAGCGAGGCCGAGCCGATGCTGCGCGGCCGCTACGGCGAACAGATCGGCCGCGCCCTGTTCGGCGCCGTCTCGGACCTGACCCGGCTCGCCGGGTGGACGTCCTTCGACATCGCCGCCCACGGCCTCGCCCAGCGGTACTTCGTCCAGGCCCTGCGGCTCTCCCAGGCCGCCGGCGACCGGGTGCTCGGCGGGTTCATCCTCACCACGATGAGCCAGCAGGCCGTCCACCTCGGGCACGCCCGGGAGGCGATCCAGCTCGCCCGGGTCGCCCAGCAGGGCGTCGGCACCGCCGCCGCGCCCGTGGTCCAGGCGCTGATGCACGGCGCCGAGGCCCGCGGGCACGCCCTGCTCGGCGACGTCCGCTCCTGCACCACCGCGCTGGTGCGCTGCGAGCGGGCCCTCGCCGCCGCCCGCCCCGGTGACGAAGTCCCGTCCTGGGCACGGTACTTCGACGACGCCCAGCTCGCCGACGAGTTCGCCCACTGCTACCGCGACCTGCAGCAGTGGCGGCCCGCCGCCCAGCACGCCGAGAAGTCCCTGCGGCTGCGCGCCCCCGCGTACGCCCGCAGCAGGATCCTGTGCCGGCTGGTGCTCGCCACCGCCCGGCTCGGCATGGGCGACGTGGACGAGTCCTGCTCGATGGCCACCGACGCGCTCCGCGCGGCCGGCGAGATGCGGTCCGCCCGCACGGTGGAGTACCTGCGCGACTTCCACCGCCGCCTCGCCCCGTACCGCACCACCCCGGCGGTCCGCGCCTTCGAGGAGGCCGCCCGCCAGGCGGGCGTCGTCTGACGCCACGTCGCACGGCGAAGGGCCGCCGCCCCCGCGCGGTGCGGGAGTGGCGGCCCCTCGGGTTGTCGGGCTTCCTACTGGTAAGTGTCGTACGTCTGCCAGCCCCAGCCGACCAGGCTGCGTCCGCCGATGGTCGACGTCCCGGTGCCGCCGGACCCCAGGTACCACCAGAGGTTGCCGTCCGAGTCGCGGTCCAGGATGTCGGTCAGGCCGTCGTTGTTGACGTCGGCGATCTGCGGGCGGTGGTAGGCCGGGTACCAGCCGGTGCCGATCAGGGCCGAGCCTCCGAGGGTGGACATCCCGGTTCCGCCGGTGCCGGCGTACAGGTACATGTTCCCGTTGGCCTGCCAGGTGCCGACGACGTCGTTCAGGCCGTCGTTGTTCATGTCGCCGACCAGGAAGTCGAAGCCGTTCCAGCCTGTGCCGATCTTGGTGGGCGAGCCGAGCTGGCTGTCGGCCGTGGCCACGCCGGTGCCCGGGTAGAGCCACATGTCGCCGGCCGCGTCGACGGCGACCGCGTCCACCTTGCCGTCGTTGTTGAGGTCGCCGAAGTCCAGGCGCAGCGAACCCCAGCCGATGCCGATCCGGGTCGGGCCGATCCAGTTGGTACCGTCGCCCGGAGTGCCGTTGCCGCGCCACAGGTTGAGCGTGCCGGAGCTGTCACGCAGGATCAGGTCGGCGATCCGGTCCCCGTCGAAGTCGGTGGCCCAGGCCGCGTACGGACCGCAGCCGGAGCAGACGAGCTTCCGAGCGCCGTAGGCGCCCACACCGCTGCCGCCGGAACCGGGGTAGACCCACATGTTGCCGTCCGAATCGCGGGCCAGGATGTCGGTCCAGCCGTCCTTGTTGTAGTCGGTCCGGTCGCGCATCAGGCGGGTGCCCAGCGGGGACGGGCCCTCCAGCGAGTCGGCGCCCCAGGCGCCGCTGGTGGCGGCGAGCCGGGGCAGCGTGCCGGCGGTGGCGGAGCCGGCCGGGTAGGCCAGCACGCAGCCGTTGGGGCAGGTGGTGGTCTTGGTGGTGGTGCCGTCGTCGGTGTAGCTGACGGTGGCGCTGCCGTCCGCCGGGGTGAGCGCGAGCAGGTCGGCCGATTCCTGGCCGGTGGTCGCGTTGTAGCGGCGGTAGGTGGTGGTGGGCTCGTTCGCGTCCTGCGTGCCGTTGTCGTTGGCGTCGTAGTAGCCGGCCACGTTGGTGACGGCGCCCTGGATGTTGCCCAGGGACAGGAAGGCCGCGCGGGAGCCCGCGATGGTGCCGTACGCGGCAGCGGTGTTCACCGAGTACGCCGTGGCGCCGCCGCCCTTGCCGGTGTACAGGCGCAGTGCGCCGGTCGCGGTGTTGCGGGTGACCAGGTCGTTGATGCCGTCGCCGTTGACGTCGCCCGGGGCGGTCACGGTGAGCGGGGTCCAGCCGCTGGTGCCCAGCTCGGTCCGGCCGGCCAGGTCGAACGGGTTGGCGGTGTCGACCGTGCCGCCGCCCTTGACCCTGCCGCTGTACAGGTACAGCTTGCCGCCCTCGACGGTGACCAGGTCGTCGCCGGCCTTGCCGTCCAGGTTGCCCGCGGCCAGGATCTGGGTGGCCTCGCTCCAGTCGGGCTTGGTCGGGTGGATCAGCTCGTGCCGGGTCGCGGGGTTCGGGTGGCCGAGGCCGTCGTTCGGGTAGACGAACAGCTTGCCTGCGTCCGGACCGCTCGCGGGACGGATCACGAAGTCCTCGTAGCCGTCCGCGTCCGCGGTGGTGGCGCTGTTGCCCGCCAGGTCGCCGCGGTGGGTGACGAGTGCGCCCGCCCAACCCTTGCCGAGGTCGATCGGGGTGGCGGAGACACCGCTGCCGGTACCGGGGTTGAGTCGCAGGGCACCCTGCGGGGACACCGTCAGCACGTCCGGGTAGCCGTCACCGGTCAGGTCGCCGGGCAGGTCCCGGACGGCGGGGGTGCCGGCCGTCGCGGCCGGACGGACGAAGTCCGCCGGAGCGGTGACGATCAGCTGCGCGCCACCGGCGGCGTCGGCACTGCGGTTGCCGGCCTTGTCGTAGGCCACCACGTGCAGGCGGGAGTTGGGCCAGGACGTGGGGGTCACGGTGGCGGTCGCCGAACCGTTCACGGCGTCCACCCAGGTGCCGTTCTGGCACCGGGTGTTGGAGGTCGAGATCGGCTGCTCCAGGGTCCAGCAGAAGCCGGCCAGGTTGGTGTCGGCCGCAGTGAACTTCAGCGTCCGGGCGACCCGGGCCGGCACGTCGGCCACGTCGAGGCGCTTGCCGTCGGTGGCGGTGACGGTCAGGCCGGTGGGCGCTGTCCTGTCGACGGTGAAGCCGCAGTTGGTGGTCGCCGCCGACTGCGTGATGCCGTCCTTGGCGAGCACCGACCAGCGGTACTTCCGGCCGTCCAGGAAGGTGTCCGCGGGAACCGAGTCGGTCGCCCAACTGCCGCTTCCGACGTAGGAGTCGAAACTCTGGACGGCACCGGCACCGCCGTCGGGCCAGACCTCGAAGTGGGCGGTGGTGTTGGTGCCGTCCGGGTCGGAGACGCGGGCGGCGAGGGTGACGCTGCTGTTGCCCACGATCGGCCAGGTGGCCGGGTTGGTGTCGCACGGGATCGGCTTGTTGCCGTCACCGTTCGGCACCCACGAACCCTCGTAGGCGGCGTACTCGTTGACGACGGGCGCGCGGTTGTAGGTGATCTCCAGGTATGGGTTGTTCTTGAAGCGCTTGTAGCTGAAGGTGTTGCCCTCCATGCCGGCCTCGGCAGCCAGGCTGAGGGTCAGCGCGCTGCTGTTCTCGTCGGCCATCCGCTGCACGTAGTACTTCAGGCCGTCGGAGACGAAGTCGTGGCCGAGGTCGTTCGGGCAGTACGTGTCGTTGCCGCCGGCGAAGCTGTCGGAGGCGACCTTCTCGATGCGGGGGAGGGGCCAGTTCCAGGTGGGGTCGTGGTCCCAGGCACCGACCACCCAGAGGTCCGTGTAGCCGGCGGACGACGCGGTGCAGCCCCAGGAGTGGGTCTCGACCGTGTGGAGCGTCGAGGAGAGGATCTGCGCACCGCTGAGGCCGTTGGTGTCGACGGTGAAGAACGACTGGTGCTTGGAGTCGCCCGAGTAGCCCAGACGGAACTCGTCGGTCGGGTTGTTGGACGTCCAGCCGCTGCCCGAGACGAAGGCACTGCCCGGGTAGGAGGAGGCGGTGAAGGACCACTTCTGCCGACCGCCGCCGGTGAAGACCGGGTCGATGACCAGCGGGAACTGGACGTCGGGGGAGGTCAGCAGGCTCTTGTCGGGGGTGAGCCCGATCTCGCCGGGCTTGACCTTCACACCGATGCGGGCGGCCTTGACCGGGAGCGCGGCGGGCTCGGTGCCCTCCTGGGCCTCGGAGACGGCCATGCCGCGGGGGGCCTTGGCCTTCTTCGGGGTGTCCCACATGGTCGGCGCCGGGGCCTGGAAGACGGTCCTGCCGTCCTTGCCCTTGGCCTTGATGCCGCCGTCCTCGGTGTTCTCCACGGTGAGGCCGTCGGCCTTGGTCAGGAGCTTCAGCTCGGCGAGGGCCGGGTTGGCCGCGGCCTCCCGGGTCTTGACGACCAGGTGCTCGGCGAAGCCGTCCACGTCGGCGAGGACCTTCAGGTCGACGCCGGGCAGGACGTCCGCGTAGACCGCAGTGCTTCCGGAGACGGTCGGCGTCGGCAGGGCGGTCGGCCAGCTGACCGACAGGGTCTGCCCGTCGCGGGTCATCGTCGCCAGCGGGGCGGTGCCGCCGCCGGAGAACGCGATCGGGAACGTCGACGCGGTCGGGGAGAGGCGCCCGTCGGCACCCTTCCGCAGCGTCGCGTCGGGGGTGCGCCAGGCACCGTCCACCTTCGCGCGGACCGGCTCGACATGGGCGCGGCGGGTAAACGTCCCGTCCGGATTCGCCAAAGTCTCGTTGAACTCGTCGGCCAGCTCGGCGATTTCCACCGGCTTGCCGGACTTCTTCGCCTCGGCCTGCGCCCGCGCCTCCGGCGACTGCGGAGCAGCGGCCTTGGGTGATGCAGTGTCAGCGACCGCAGTCGACGTGGTGACGGCCAATGGCGCGCCGAGTATTGCACTGGTCGTCAACAGCGCGAGGAGACGTCGCCGTCCCGTCGCAGGTCTCTTCGGTGTGCTCATGCGGAGGATCCCCCTCGATCCGAGTCGATGGTGCCGGGGGATGTTATTAGCCATCAAAGCCCCGTGGACAGCGCTAAATCGATGACTTGAGTGTTCGCGGTCGGACACGGAGTGGGTCGGCCAGGGTATTCGCTGTCGAACCGTCAGCAAACGGACAGGGTGGTGTGTCTCGCATCACATTCACCATGGCAATGGACTGTCAATGCCATTGCGCGGCATTCGGTGAAAAATCGTCAGCAACTGGATGAGGCGTCAAGTGGTCCAGTCCAAAGTGCTTGCCGTGCAGGGTGAGTGCGCGGCAGGATCGCGCAGGCAATTCTGGAGCTTGCTACGAGGGGTGGGACAGTTGCCTGGCGAACAGTCAAGAAGACTCATATCGGGCAGAATGCGTAGAGCAAGAACTCTCGGGGCGGTGACGGTCGTCTCCGCCTTGGTGGTCGGCTTGTCCTCTGTGCCCGCAGTTGCGGCGGATTCGTCCGCGTTCAAGGTTCGACCGGTGCAGAAGCCGACGTCGGTGAACGGTCGCGACCTGGCGGGGCAGACGTCGTCGACCCTGTCGAAGAGTTCGGTGAACTGGAAGTCCGGAGCAGTGAGTTGGCCGAAGGCCGCCTCCGCCCGGGTTGATCTCTCCGGCGCGGGGAAGTCGGCGAAGCAGGCCGCCGGGACGCCGGTGAAGGTGGGTTCGGCGTCGGGCCAGGCCGTGTCCGGCTCGGTGTCGGTGCAGGTGGCCGACCGTGCGGTCACTCAAAAGGCCGGTGTTGACGGCCTGTTGGTGGGTGTCGGCAGTGAGGGGGCGTCGGCGCCGCTGTCGGTGTCGGTGGATTACGGGCAGTTCAAGGGGGCGTTCTCGGCGGACGCCGCGTCGCGGTTGACGCTGGTGTCGCTGCCGGCGTGTGCGTTGACCACGCCGGAGAAGGCGGAGTGCCGGACGCGCACCGCGGTGCCGACGGTGAACGACCCGGTGGCGGGGACGCTGACCGCGAAGGTGGACGCAGCGGCGGCACCGGTGGCGTCCAAGTCCCTGGCGGCGGCGCCTTCGGCGCAGGGTGCGTCCGCGATGACGGTGCTGGCGGCGACGGCCGATGCCTCGCCCTCCGGCCCGATGGGTGACTACAAGGCCACGTCGCTGGCGGCCACCGGCTCGTGGTCGCAGTCGGGCAACACCGGCGGGTTCAACTGGAGTTACCAGATCCCCGCGCCATCGGTCCCCGGTGGGCAGGCGCCGGGCATCGCGCTGTCCTACAGCTCGGCGAGCACGGACGGCCGGACGGCGTCGACCAACAACCAGGTGTCCTGGATCGGTGAGGGCTGGGACTACAACCCGGGTTTCATCGAGCGCGGTTACACGCCGTGCGCGAGCGACCAGTACCAGGGCAACAACAGCACCAAGACCGGCGACCTGTGCTGGAAGTCCGACAACGCGACCATGTCGCTGAACGGATCCTCCACGCCGCTGGTGAAGGTCGACGACCGGACCTGGCGTCCGGCGAACGACGACGGTTCGCGGATCGAGCGGATCCGCGGTGAGGCGATCGGCAACGGCGACGATGACAACGAGTACTGGAAGGTCACCGACGCCGCCGGAAACCAGTACTGGTTCGGCCGGAACAAGCTGCCGATCTCGCTGGAGTCGACCGAGGACACCAACTCCACCTGGACGGTGCCGGTCTACGGCAACCACGCGGGTGAGCCCGGCAACGCCGGCACCTTCGCCGCCTCGGTGAAGACCCAGGCATGGCGCTGGAACCTCGACTACGCCGTGGACGCGCACGGCAACGCGATGGCGTACTACTACGACCGCGAGACCAACGCCTACGCGCAGAACCTCAACACCTCGGGCAGCGCGGTCTCCTACGTGCGCGGCGGCTACCTCAAGCGGATCGACTACGGTCTGCGCGGCGACCTCGGGGCTCCCTCGAAGGCGTCCGCCCAGGTGCAGTTCACGGTCGGCGAGCGCTGCCTGACCACCTGCACCACCTTCGACAAGGCCCACGCCACCGACTGGCCGGACGTCCCGGTCGACCAGGACTGCGCCGCCAACTCCGCCTGTTTGAACGTCTCCCCGACGTTCTGGTCGCGCAAGCGGCTCACCCAGATCAGCACCTTCTCCCGGCTCGGCGGCACGCTGACGCCGGTCGACCAGTGGGCGCTGACCCAGACCCTGCCGCCGACCGGTGACTCCTCCACCCCGTCGCTGTGGCTGGCCTCCATCGACCGGACCTTCCAGGCCGGCTCGCTCACCGACGTGAAGCTGCCGCAACCGATGAAGTTCACCGGCGACCTGTACGACAATCGCGTCGACGCGGCCGAGGGCCGCCCGCCGATGCACAAGTACCGCATCATCAAGGTCACCAACGAGACCGGCGGCGACGTCCTGGTCTCCTACCGGCCCACCGAGTGCGTCTACGGTTCGACCCCGACGCCGGAGTCGAACGACAAGGCTTGTTTCCCGTCCTACTGGACGCCGGACAACCAGGCCCAGGTGATGGACTGGTTCCACAAATACCTCGTCGCCTCGATCACCGAGGACGACACCACCGCCGGCTCCGGCTCCGAGTCGAAGGTCACCTCCTACGAGTACCTCGGCGGCGCCGCCTGGCACCGCGACGACTCCGAGTTCACCCCGGACACCAACCGCACCTACGGGCAGTTCCGCGGCTACGCCAAGGTCCGCACCCGGGTCGGTACGGTCAACAAGACCCTCACCGAGACCGAGTACTTCCGCGGCATGGACGGCGACGTCCTGCCCGGCGGCGGCAAGCGGTCGGTCACCGTCAACGGCATCACCGACTCCGGCAGTTACGCGGGCCGGTCGGCCAAGGTCTCGACCTTCGACCAGGACAACGGCACCGCGGTCGTCGAGTCGACCAGCACGCCGTGGCAGGGCGGCATCAACGCCTCCTACACGCCCAAGAGCATCCCGGGCAAGGACGGTCAGGCCGGTGTGGACCTGCCGGCCGTCGAGGCCCGGTTCGCGGGCACGTCGTCCGAGCAGACCCGCACCTGGATCTCGGGCAGCACCTGGCGCACGACGAAGCTGAACCGGACCTTCGACGCCACCTTCGGCCGGGTCACCGAGGTCAGCGACGAGGGCGACACCGCCGTCACCGGCGACGAGTCCTGCACCCGCACCACCTACACCGCCCCCGACAACGTCAACTGGGCGAACAACTACCCGTCGACGGTGACCACCGACTCCACGCCGTGCACCACCCCGGCGTCGCCGACCACCGCGGTGAGTGCCTCGCGCATGTCGTACGACGGCCAGGCGGTCGGTGCGGTGCCGTTGGCGGGCAAGGTGTACGTGACGAAGACCGAGCAGCTGGAGCGCTACAACGGCTCGACGCCCGTCTGGGACATCACGCTGAACGGCGCGACCTTCGACCGCTACGGCCGTCCGACCTCCACCACGGGCGAGGACAACCAGACCACGACCACCAGCTACACGCCCACCGGTGGCGAGCAGCCGACCACGGTCAAGGTCACCAACCCCGCCAACCAGTCCACCACGACCGGCTACGACGGCCTGCGCGGCCTCGCGCTGTCGTCCAGCGATGTCGGCGGGCGCACCACGAGCAGCCAGTACGACGCCGCCGGTCGGCTCACCTCCGTCTGGGCCGCAGGGCGTTCGACCAGCCAGGCGGCCAACTCGACCTTCACGTACGCGCTGTCGGCCACCGTGCCTTCGGCGGTGACCACCAAGGTGCTGCTGGAGAACGGCTCCTACCGGACCGGCACGACGATCATGGACTCGTTCCTGCGGTCGCGTCAGACCCAGACCGAGTCGACGGTCACCGGCCGGACGATCGTCGACACGTTCTTCGACAGCCACGGACGCGACTGGAAGACCAACGCCGACTACTGGAACAGCCTGGGCGTCTCCACCACCCTGTACTCGGTGGCGGACAACCAGATCCCGTCGCAGACCGTGACGGAGTACGACGGTCGTTCCCGTCCGACGGCCTCGGTGCTGAAGTCGCTGAACGTGGAGAAGTGGCGCACCACCACCGCGTACGGCGGTGACTGGACCTCGGCGCTGCCGCCGGCCGGCGGCACGGCGACGCTGACCCGCACGGATGCCAAGGGCCGGGCGGTCGAGCTGCGGAACTACAAGGACCGCAACCCCGTGATCGGTGCCGCCGCGACCCAGTACGAGGCGATCACCTACTCCTACGACACTGCCGGTCGCGTCCTCAAGGCGACGGACGCAACGGGCAGGAACAGCTGGGCGAACGAGTACGACCTGCGTGGCCGCACCACCCGGACGGTCGACCCGGACCGGGGTGTCAGCCAGTCGACCTACGGGTCCGACGGTCGTCTCGCCACCACGACCTCGGCCGTCGGAGCGGTGAACGAGTCCACGGTCGGGCTGACCTACGACTCGCTCGGCCGGAAGCGCTCGCTCCGCTCGGGTTCGACCGCGGGCCCGCTGCTGGCCGAGTGGACGTACGACAGCGCCACCGGCGGCGTCGGCCTCCTGGCGACCAGCACCCGGTACAGCACGGTGGGCAGCGTGACCTACGCCTACACCTCGACGGTGAAGGGGTACAACTCGACGGGGAAGTCCAACGGTGTGACCTTCACGGTGCCGAGTGTCCCGGGGGAGGAGAAGCTCGCGGGTGACTACGCCCTCGACTACACCTTCACCCCGAACATCGGGCTGCCGAACACGACGGCGTACTCGACCACCAACGCCAACGCCTCCACGGCGCTGCCGGCGGAGACGCTGACCAACGGGTACGACAAGTACGGCCAGCTCGGCTCGGTCTCCAGCTCGCTGGGGACCAGCTACCTGGGCGGTGCGCAGTACTCGGCGTTCGGCCAGACCCTGCAGTCCCAGCTGGGCACGACCGGCGGCCGGGTGGTGCGGACGATGACCTACGACGAGCCGACGCGCCGACTGACGACGGTGGCCGACGACCGCGAGGCGTCCGGTCCGCAGACCCTGACCAGCGCCACCTACACCTACAACGCGGTCGGTGACATCACCCGGATCGCCGATCAGCAGAACGACAAGACCGTCACCGACACCCAGTGCTTCTCCAACGACTGGGCCCGGCGGCTGACCGAGGCCTGGACCTCCGGTGACGGCTGCACCACCAACCCGACCAGCGTCGGCGGCCCGAACCTGGGCACCGTGGACCCGTACTGGACGAGCTGGACCTTCGACGCGGCGGGCAACCGCACCAAGGAGACCCAGCACAAGACCGGTGGGGCGACCGCGGACACGGTCAACACCTACACCTACCCGACCACCACCGGCGCGGCCCGCCCGCACGCCGCCACCCAGGTGGCGACCACCGGTGCCACCACCGCCACCACGGCGTACGCCTACAGCGGCAGCGGCAACCTGCTCACCACGACCACCAACGGCACCACCAAGCAGACCCTGACCTGGGACTCCGAGGACCATCTGGCCACCTCGACCCCCGGAGCGACGGCGGGAAGCACCACCAGCTCCATGGTCTACGGCACGGAGGGCGACCGGATCCTGCGCCGCGACCCGGCCACGGTCACGCTGTACCTGCCGGGCGGCCAGGAGCTCGCGCTGAACACCTCCACCAAGGCGCTGAGCGGTACCCGGTACTGCTCCGTCCCTGAGGCCAGCGCGGTGCGGACCAGCAGTGACGGCAAGGTCCGCTACCTGCTGACCGACCACCACGGCACCGACAACCTGTCCGTCAACGCGTCCACCATGGCGTTCAACCGCAAGAAGTCGCTGCCGTACGGCGGGCTTCGCGGGGCGGCGCCGGCGGCGTGGCCGGGGGAGAAGGGCTTCGTCGGCGGCACCGTCGACACCGCGACCGGCTACACCCACCTCGGGGCCCGCGAGTACGACCCGGCGACCGGCCGATTCATCAGCCCCGACCCGGTGATCAACCTCACCGACCCCGCCCAGATGGGCGGATACGCCTACAGCAACCACAACCCGGTCAACATCTTCGACCCCACCGGCCTGTACGGCGCGTGGTGCGTGACGATGAACTGCGTCACCCAGACCGGTGGCACCGGGACGTCCGCCACGGTCGACCCCTCGTCGCCGACCGATTCCTCGGGCTCCGGCGACGGCACCACGATGTCCACCGACGACGGGCAGGGCTCCTCGGGAACCGGATCGCCCAGCAAGGGCAAGCGCCCGACGTCCAACCGGAAGACGTCGCACTGCGCGACGCTGGTCTGTGCTTCCGAGTCCATGGGGCAGGAGGTGCGGCGCTACTTCAACATGGGAACGGAGGCGCTGTCGGGAGTCTGCAAGTACACCAACCTCCCCGCTTGGTGCTCGGTCATCGACTTCACCGAGGAGGTCCACGGCGAGATCCCGTACACGGACACGTCCACCGGCATCGTCTTCGTGGGGCCCTCGCCGGTCGGTCTGACCACCAGCCTGTCCAGCACCCAGACAGTCCAGGACGCCATCGCGGCCAAGGTGGGTGCGACCGTCGGCGTCAAGGCCGAGGTCGGGCTGTCCGGGTTGATCGGAAAGGTCGAGGCGAGTGTGCAGGTCACGGGAGAAGTGTCGAAGACCGTGACCACCACCTGGGCGACGACAGCCACCCAGGGCCTCACGGTGGACGAGAAGACGGCAGGGAAGATGCTGGTCGGCCACCCGTTGATCCAGCGGGTGACGACCACGCAGGTGATCACCTTCGGTGACCACGATGTCGTCAACGTGCTGGTCGAGAAGCGCGTGATCGGCATGGACCTGCGTTGGTACTCCGTCAACGAGACCGGTGGAATGAACCTCCACCCGGCGCGCATCGCGCCCTGACGCATTACCAGCCGAATACCTGGGGCCGTCGCCCCCGCCCAGTGCGGGGGCGGCGGCCCTTCGGTCGGTTCGGGCTCCATGGCACGGAGCGGATCGACGTGGACATGCCGGGTAAAGCGATCACCGGAGTTGGCCGAACTTTCGTCGGACTGTCCGCCTGCGAAGTCGCGTGTGCGGCTTTCCAACTTTCAACCGATCGTGTGCTGTCCGGGCGAATCCGGACTTTCCGATAGGGGCACAGCCGCCAAATCATCAGTAAGCGGACGTTCCGTCAATGTGACCTTCATCAAATGGACTTGCCGTGCGAAGCCGGGACCGCAAGGATCGCGCAGGCATTTCTGAAGAACGTGTGATGAGGGGTTGGGGAGTTTGCATCACTCACAGTCAAGAACGCGCATAGCAAGAGAGTTGCGAAGGTCGTCTTTCGCCGCGGTCACGACGGCCACCGCTCTGGTGGTCGGTCTGCTGACGGCTCCGGTGGCCGGAGCCGCCGGCCTACCGGGCTTCAAGGTGCGGCCGGTTCAGCAGCAGAAGTCGGTCAACGGCCGCGACCTGACAGGTCAGTCGTCGTCGACTCTGTCCAAGAGCTCAGCGAACTGGAAGCCGGGGGCGGTGAGTTGGCCGAAGGCCGCGTCGGCTCGGGTGGATCTGTCGGGCTCCGGGAAGTCGGCGAAGCGGGCCGAGGGGACGCCGGTGACGGTGGCGTCCGCTGCGGACAAGGGCGCGCCGGGTGCGGTGTCGGTGCAGGTGGCCGACCGTACTGCTGCTCAGAAGGCCGGTGTTGACGGCCTGTTGGTGGGTGTCGGTAGTGAGGGTGTGTCGGCGCCGTTGTCGGTGTCGGTGGACTATGCGCAGTTCAAGGGGGCGTTCTCGGCGGACGCGGCGTCGCGGTTGACGCTGGTGGCGCTGCCGGCGTGTGCGTTGACCACGCCGGAGAAGGCGGAGTGCCGCACGCGCACCGCGGTGCCGACGGTGAACGACCCGGTGGCGGGGACGCTGACCGCCAAGGTGGACGCAGCGGCGACGCCGGTGGCGTCGAAGTCCCTGGCAGCTCCGTCGGCGCAGGGCGTGTCGGCGATGACGGTGCTGGCGGCGACGGCCGAGGCGGCACCGTCGGGTGCGATGGGCGACTACAAGGCGACCTCGCTCGCCAACTCGGGTACTTGGTCGCAGACGGGTAACACGGGTGGGTTCAACTGGAACTACCCGATCTCCCTGCCTTCGGTGCCGGGAGGTTTCGCTCCGAGCGTCTCGCTGTCCTACAGCTCGGCGAGCACGGACGGTCGGACGGCGTCGACGAACAACCAGGTGTCGTGGATCGGTGAGGGCTGGGACTACAACCCGGGTTTCATCGAGCGCAGTTACACCGGTTGCGGCGGCGATCAGTACCAGGGCAACAACTCGGCGAAGACCGGTGACCTGTGCTGGAAGTCCGACAACGCCACGATGTCGCTGAACGGTTCGTCGTCTCCCCTGGTGAAGGTGGACGACCAGACCTGGCGTCCGGTGAACGACGACGGTTCGCGGATCGAGCGGATCCGCGGTGAGGCGATCGGCAACGGCGACGACGACAACGAGTACTGGAAGGTCACCGACACGGCGGGCAACCAGTACTGGTTCGGCCGGAACAAGCTGCCGATCTCGCTGGAGTCGACCGAGGACACCAACTCGGCGTGGACGGTGCCGGTCTACGGCAACCACGCGGGTGAGCCCGGCAACGCCGGCACTTTCGCGGCCTCGGTGAAGACCCAGGCATGGCGGTGGAACCTGGACTTCGCGGTCGACGTGCACGGCAACGCGATGGCGTTCTACTACGACCGCGAGACCAACGCCTACGCGCAGAACCTGAAGACCGACTCGGGCTCGGTCTCCTATGTGCGCGGCGGCTACCTCAAGCGGATCGACTACGGTCTGCGCGGTGACCTCGGCGCGCCGTCGAAGCCGTCGGCGCAGGTGCAGTTCGCGGTCGGCGAGCGCTGCCTGACCACCTGCACCACCTTCGACAAGGCCCACGCGACGGACTGGCCGGACGTGCCCGTCGACCAGGACTGCGCGGTCAACTCGGCGTGCTCCAACGTCTCGCCGACGTTCTGGACCCGCAAGCGGCTGACCCAGATCAGCACCCTCTCCCGGCTCGGTGGCACGCTCACCCCGGTGGACCAGTGGTCGCTGAGCCAGACGCTGCCGCCGACCGGTGACTCCTCGACGCCGTCGCTGTGGCTGGCCTCCATCGACCGGACCTTCCAGGCCGGTGCGCTCACGGACGTGAAGCTGCCGCAGCCGATGAAGTTCACCGGTGACCTGTACGACAACCGGGTGGACGCGGCCGAGGGCCGACCGCCGATGCACAAGTACCGCATGATCAAGATCACCAACGAGACCGGTGGCGACATCCTGGTCTCCTACCGGCCCAACGAGTGCGTGTACGGCTCCACGCCGGCGCCGGAGTCCAACGACAAGGCGTGCTTCCCGTCCTACTGGACGCCGGACGGCCAGGCCCAGGTGCTGGACTGGTTCCACAAGTACCTCGTCGCGAGCGTCACCGAGGACGACACCACCGCCGGCTCCGGCTCCGAGTCCAAGGTCACCTCGTACGAGTACCTCGGCGGCGCCGCCTGGCACCGCGACGACTCCGAGTTCACCCCGGACAACAACCGGACCTACAACCAGTTCCGCGGCTACGCCAAGGTCCGCACCCGCGTCGGTACGGTCAACAAGACCCTCACCGAGACCGAGTACTTCCGCGGCATGGACGGCGACCTGCTGCCCGGTGGCGGCAAGCGCTCCGTCAGTGTCAACGGGATCACCGACTCCAACGGTCTCGAGGGCCGGGTCTCCAAGGTGTCGACCTTCGACCAGGACAACGGCACCGTCGTCGTCGAGTCGAGCAGCACTCCCTGGCGCAGCGCGGCCGGCGCGAGCTACACGCCGAAGAGCCTGTCGGGCAAGGACGGCCAGGCCGGTGTGGATCTGCCGGTCGTCGAGGCCCGCTTCTCGGGCACGGCCACCGAGCAGACCCGCACCTGGCTCTCCGGCAGCACCTGGCGCACCACCAAGGTGAACCGGACGTACGAGACCACGTACGGTCGCCTCACCGAGGTTAGCGACGAGGGCGACACCGCCGTCACCGGCGACGAGACCTGTACTCGTACCAGCTACACGGCGCCGGACACGGCCAACTGGTTGAACGACTATCCGTCGGTGGTCACCACGGATTCGACGCTCTGCTCGACCCCGTCGGCTCCGGCGACCGCCGTGAGCGGGGTCCGCACCTCGTACGACGGTCAGCCGGTCGGAGCGACGCCGGTCTACGGCAAGGTGAATGTCACCAAGACCGAAGAGCTGGAACGTTACAACGGCTCGACAGCCGTGTGGGACGCCACGCTGAACGCCGCCTCGTACGACCGGTACGGTCGGACGACCTCCAGCACGGGCGAGGACAACCAGACCACCACCACCAGCTACACGCCGGCCGACGGTGGGCAGCCCACCACGGTGAAGGTCACCAACCCGGCCAACCAGATCAGCACGACTGCATACGACGGGCTGCGTGGTCTGGCCGTGTCGTCCACTGATGTGGCCGGGCGGACGGACGCCAGCAGCTACGACGCCGCGGGCCGACTGACCGCGACCTGGGGTGCGGGCCGGCCGACGAATCTGGCCGCCAGCGCGACGTTCAGCTATGCGCTGTCCGCGACTGTCCCGACGGCGGTGACCACCAAGGCACTGCTGGAGAACGGTTCCTATCGCACGGCCACGACGTTCCTGGACTCGTTCCTGAGGTCGCGTCAGACCCAGACCGAATCGACCATCACGGGTCGGACGATCACCGACACCTTCTACGACAGCCATGGACGCACGTGGAAGACCAACGCCGAGTACTGGAACAGTCTGGCCGTTTCCACCACGATGTACTCGGTGGCGGACAACCAGATCCCGTCCCAGACGGTGACCGAGTTCGACGGTCGATCCCGTCCGACAGCGGCGATCCTCAAGTCCCTGAACGTGGAGAAGTGGCGCACCACCACTGCCTACGGCGGTAGCTGGACGTCCGTTCTGCCGCCGGCCGGTGGCATTGCGACTCTCGGCATCACCGACGCGCTGGGCCGGACGGTCGAGCTGCGCAACTACAAGGACCGCACGCCGGTCATCGGTGCAGCCGTGACGCAGTACGAGACGATCAAGTACTCCTACGACCCTGCCGGCCGCGTTCTCAAGGTGACCGACACGACGGGTAAGAACACCTGGGAGCACACGTACGACCTGCGCGGCCGCAGTACCCGCACCGTCGACCCGGACCGGGGCGTCAGCCAGTCCACGTACGGCTCCAACGGGCAGGTGGCGACCACGACCTCTGCCGTCGGAACGCCGAACGAGTCGACGATCGGCATCACCTATGACGTCCTGGGCCGCAAGCGGACCATCCGTTCCGGTTCGACGACCGGACCGATGCTTGCCGAGTGGACGTACGACACCGCGCCCGGTGGCGTGGGCAAGCCGGCCAGCAACACCCGCTACAGCGTGGTGGGCAGCACGACCTACGCGTACAGCAGCACCATCAAGGGTTACGACGCGCTGGGGCAGCCGACGGGTACGACCTTCTCGGTGCCGAGCGTGCCGGGCGAGGAGAAGCTCGCGGGTGACTACACCCTCGACTACACCTACTCGCCGAACATCGGGTTGCATGTCACCACCGCGTACTCCACGACCAACACCAACGCGACGTCGGCGCTGCCGGCGGAGACGCTGACCAGTGGTTACGACAAGTACGGTCAGCTGGCCTCGCGGTCCAGTTCGTTGGGAATCAGTTACCTGGGCGGCGCCAAGTACTCGGCGTTCGGCCAGATTCTTCAGACCCAGCTGGGCACGATCGGCGGCCGCGTGGTGCGGACGAGCACCTTCGACGAGGCGACGCGTCGTCTGGTGAACGTGGCGGACGACCGCGAGGCGTCCGGTCCGCAGACCCTGACCAACGCCACCTACACCTACAACGCTATCGGTGACATCACCCAGATCAAGGACGAACAGAACGACAAGACCGTCACCGACACCCAGTGCTTCAGCAACGACTGGTCCCGGCGCCTGACCGAGGCCTGGACCTCTGGTGACGGCTGCACCACCAACCCGACCAGCGTCGGCGGCCCGAACCTGGGCACCGTCGACCCGTACTGGACGAGCTGGACCTTCGACGCCGCGGGCAACCGCACCAAGGAGACCCAGCACAAGACCGGCACCGCCACCGCGGACACCGTGAAGACCTTCGCCTACCCGGCCACCGTCGGCGCGATCCGTCCGCACGCGGCGACGCAGGTCTCGACCACCACCGGTGCTGCGACGTCAACCACCACCTACACCTACGGCGGCGCCGGGAACCTGCTGACGACCACCACCGACGGTACGGTCAAGCAGACCCTCACCTGGGACTCCGAGGACCACCTGGCCACCTCGACCCCCGGCGCGACGGCCGGCAGCACGACGAGCTCCATGGTCTACGGAGCCGAGGGCGACCGGATCCTGCGGCGTGACCCGGCCGCTGTGACCCTCTACCTGCCGGGTGAGCAGGAGCTGACCTTGGCCACCTCGACCAAGACCGTCACCGGAACCCGGTACTGCGCTGTCCTCGACGGCCAGGCGGTGCGCACGAGCACCGACGGCAAGGTCCGCTACCTGCTGGCCGACCACCACGGCACCAACAGCCTGTCGGTCAACGCCTCCACCATGGCGTTCAACCGCAAGAAGTCCCTTCCCTACGGCGGGCTTCGGGGCGCCGCGCCGGCTGCCTGGCCGGGCGAGAAGGGCTACGTGGGCGGCACCGTGGATGCCTCCGACGGCTACACCCACCTCGGGGCGCGCGAGTACGACCCGGCAACGGGACGCTTCATCAGCCCGGACCCGCTGATCGACGTGACCGACCCGCAGCAGATGGGTGGCTACGCCTACAGCAACCACAGTCCGGTCTCGTCCAGCGACCCGACCGGCATGATGCACATGGCCTTCATGGACGGCGGCGGGGACGCCACGGTCGACTCGCCCGGGACGGACGACTCCTCGTATTCGGCAACCCCGATGGATGAGCCGAAGCGAGGGAACTTCCGGATCGGCAAGAAGGCGGGAAGGATCCTCGACAAGCAGTACGACGACTGGTTCCCGTACGACCCGAATGCGGAGGCCACCCCGGACGACTACAAGAGCCATCTCAAGTGGCAGGCCTGGGCCATTGGCGCCGAGGCTTGTTCGAGGGCGTACTGGTGCAACAAGAAGCCGATCAGCAAGAGCCCCGAGGCCTCGATCATCGACGGAGCGCTGGCTTACGAGCACTACCTCGAGAACACCGGCGAGGACTGGGAGGTCGACTACGAGAAGGCGTACGAGACCGACGCGAACATCCAGGCCTTCGTGAACGGTGTCATCGGTACGAGCGAGCAGTGGGCGGAGTACTACGCGGCCGGCTCGGGCAGTGGATCGTTCGACATCTCGAGTGATCTCTTCTCCCTGGGTGGTCAGCCGGACACCGACAACTGGCGGAAGGCGCTCGGTGACCACGATGTCTGGGTCAACGCCACGGTCACTGTGGAGGGGCAGAAGATGTCGATGAAGGTCACAGTGAACGCCCAGGACAAGTACAACTTCAATGCCGGCGCGGCCGACGTGACCACGAAGGAGAAGGACGCGGAGAACGGACGGTTCGCCACGCTCGGCTGGGCCAAGCCCTTCATGTCGTATGGTTCACTGACCCGTGACGTGACATGGGCCCGAGGGTGCCCGGGGGCGGCGACCGTCAGTGGAGGCGGTGGGCGATGAAGTACTTGGGACGAGTGGCCGTGTCCATGGTGGGCGCAGGTGCTTTCCTGTTGACCGGCTGTGCCGCCGTAGGGGGATCGGATGCCGCCGCGCCCGATGCGCCCAAGGTGCGGACGGACGCGAAGGCCATCAGCGACCGGCTTCCCAAGCTCGGTGGCTTCGAGCGCGTACGTTGGGAGATCCTTGCCAGCAACGGGGGCAGCCGGGACATCGGCCCGACGGACTACAACGCACGAGGCATCGCCTGGCTCACCGATGACCGGGTCACTCAGCTGTTGGCAGCCGCAGGGAAGTGGATACCGGAGGGCCCGAGTGACGTTCCGGCGGGAATGGACCCGATGCTCAACACCACTGCCGACTGGGTGCACAGCGAGGAGTTCGACAAGTACGTCACCTCCGGCAGCTACTCCGGCAAGTTCTTCCTGAACAAGAAGGAGCATGCGGTCTACTTCGACGTGATCAACCCGCCGCCTCCGAAGAGCGCGGCCCCGAGCGTCGGCTGACCGACTGTCACCAGCTCTCCGCCCGTACCCGGGGGCGTTCGCCCCCGGGTACGGGCGGAAGTGTTTCGCCGCGCAGGCGCTGGGCGAGCAGCGGGAAGAGCAGGACGGAGAGCATGCCCGCGCCGACCAGGGCGGCGGCGGTGGAGCTGGGCATGTGGCCGGCGTCGACCTCGATGGTGGTGATGACGACGACCAGGGGGAGCGCGGTGGAGCCGTAGAGGCCGAGGGCGGCGCGGTCGCGCGGCGCGAGGCCGGGGACGAGCAGGGCGGCGGGCAGGCCGCGGGCGGCGGCGAAGAGCAGCAGGAAGACCGGGACGAGCAGCAGGGTGCCCGGGTCGTCGAGCAGTGCCTGCAGGTCGAAGTTCATGCCGCTCACCACGGAGAACACCGGGACCAGGAAGCCGAAGCCGATCGCCTCCAGTTTGGCCTCGATGACCTCCTCCTCGGCCTCCGGTACGTCGGCGAGCAGCAGCCGGGAGACGATGCCGGCGGTGAACGCGCCGAGCAGCATGTCCAGCTCCAGCCAGATCGCGGCGGCGACCATGGCGCCGAGCACCAGGATGACGGTGCGGACGGCGAACTGGCCGGAGGTGCGCAGGTCCGGCCGATCACCCGGGTGACCCAGTGCGGGCGCGGGCGCCGGGCGTAGGCGACGGCGACCGCGGTGATCACGGCGAAGGCGCCGAGGATGACCGCCGACTTCACGGGGGTGTTGCCGCTGAGCAGCACGGCGATGGCGATGATCGGGCCGAACTCGCCGACCGCGCCGGTCGCCATCGTCATCGAGCCGAACGGGGTGGGCAGGTCACCGGAGTCGCGCAGGATCGGCAGGATGGTGCCGAGCGCGGTGGTGGTCAGCACCAGTCCGGCGAAGGCGCCGTCCAGCGGGTCGCGGTTGACCAGGGCGCCGAAGCCCAGTGCGACGGCCAGCGAGACCAGCCAGGACAGGACGGCCCGCTTGAGCGGTCCGCCGCGCAGCCGGAGGAAGTCGATCTCGTACCCGGCGAGGAACATCAGCATGGCCAGGCCGAACTGGGAGAACGCGTCGAGCAGGTCGCCCACGCTCGCCCAGCCCAGCCCAGCCCAGCCCAGCCCAGCCCAGCCCAGCCCAGCACGTCCGGGCCGATCAGTACGCCGAGCACGATCTCGAAGACCACGGTCGGTACGGACAGTCGGCGCTGCACCCGGTCGGCGAGCAGCGGCGCTGCGACCGCGCAGGCCAGGACGACCACGAGGGTCAGCGGTGTGATCGCCGACTCCGCGCTCAACCGACTGCCCGGTTCGGTCGAGTATGAGTCATATCGGCATACTGGCATGCTGGTCGTCGGCAACGGGGTAGCTGCGCCGGAGGTGCAGCGGGACGGGGCGGACCGGGGGCCGGTCGGCCGGCCGCGCCGCGGCCGGGTGGCCACGGCGCAGCCGACCGGCTACGCCGCGACGTCCGCCGCGCGGTCGGTGGCCGGGAGGCCGAGGTCGCGGAGCACCGCCTCGGCGGCCCGCCGGCCGGAGACCAGCGCGCCCTGGACGGTGGAGGTGTCCCGGTGGTCGCCGCAGACGTACAGGCCGGCCAGCAGCCGGACCGAGCGCCGGAAGTGGTGCGGCGGCGGCATCGCCGGCACCGCGTCCTGGACGTGCCGCACCGCCAGGAACTCCCAGCCCGCGGTGGAGGTGCCGTACAGTTCCGCGAGCCGCCGCCGGACCACCGGCTCGTCGCCGGAGGGCCCGCCCGCGTCGAAGGTGTGCCGGCCGAGCACCGTGGTGGCGATCAGGGCCTGCCCGGGCGGCGCGTACGAGGGGTCGACCTCGCTGAGCACCAGCGAGTGCGAGACCCCGGAGCGGCCGCCGTGCGGACCGCCGCCCGGGTGGTCGCCGGGGCGGTCGGCGTCCAGCAGCAGCACGGGTTCGCCGAGCGGGCTGCTGTCGGCCGCGTGGTAGTAGGTGGTGACGGGGTGGAAGGCGGGCAGCCGCAGGCCGGGCAGCAGCGCGGCGGCGGACGGCGCGTCGGTGGCGACGACCACCGCGCGGGCCCGGATCCGGCCGTCCTCGGCGGTGCGCACCCCGTCGCAGTCCACCTCGGTGACCTCCACGCCGTACCGGACGGTGCCCTCCGGCAGGCCGTCCGCGAGCTGCGCGGGCACCGCGCCGATGCCGCCGGCGGGCAGGCAGAGCCGGCCGCGGGCGTACGAGCGCAGTACCAGGTCGGCGACCCGGCTGCTGGTGGCGAGCGCCGGGTCGGCGAGCAGGGCGGTGAGCAGCGGCCGCAGGAAGCCGTCGGCGGTGCGGGTGGGCAGGCCGCGTTCGGCGAGGGCCCGGGCGGCGGTGGTCTCCGGCCGGGCGAGCAGTTTCGGGACCGGGGTGGCGGCCAGCCGGGCGAGGGCGGAGCCGAGCCGGGCGCGGTCGAGCGGGCTTCCCAGTCCGCCGCGGCCGGCCGGCTGCCGTCCGCCGCCCGCGGTCCGTCCGGCCTGCCGGGCGGTGGGCTGGCGTATCGCGGCCTGCCGGGCGGGGGTCTGCTGCGGGTCGCCGTAGCGCTGCCGGCGGCCGCCGCTGTGCACCAGCACGCCGGGGGCCAGCGGGCGCAGCTCCAGCCGGTCCAGGTCGAGCCGGCGGGCGGGTTCCGGGTACGCGGTGTTCAGCAGGTGGGCGCCGTGGTCGAGTCGGAACCCGTCCAGTTCGCGGGTGGCCATTCGGCCGCCGGCGCGTTCGGTCGCCTCCAGGACGCGGACGTCCAGGCCGCGCTCGGCCAGCGCGCGGGCCGCGGCCAGCCCGGCGACGCCGGCGCCGACCACGACCACGTCCGGGTCGGTGGTGCGGCCGGTGCGGCGGGTGAAGTCGTATGCGGGCACGTGTGTGTGCTCCCTCCCTGACGGAGCTCCTCCGCTCGAACCCTCCGGGTCGGCGAGGAGCCGGGACGCAGTCCGACCATGTGATGCCCCGTCAGTGTCTTCGTCAGACCGGAGCTTTTCGGCTAATCGGGGGAGGGGGAGCGGTTCGGCGGCACGCTCGCCGCGTGGGGGCGCCCGCCGTGCGCCGGGAGGGGCGTACGGGACACCGGAGGGCGCGCGGGGTCAGTCCGCGCGCTGGACGCGCCGCCTACGTACCACCGTGCGCCCCGGCCCGCGCCCCCGCCCCCGCCGGCGTGCCCTCTGCAGGCCCGACCGGTCAGAGCGCCGCGCGCACGATCGCGTCCAGGTCGCCGTGCTCGAAGCGGAACCCCGTCTCCAGCAGCCGCCGCGGCAGCACCCGGTGACTGCCCGCCACCTCGACCGCCATCTCGCCGAGCGCGATGTCCAGCGCGAACCGCGGCACCGCGAACACCGTCGGCCGGTGCAGCGCCCGTCCCAGCGCCTCGGTCAGCTCCCGGTTGGTGGCCGGCACCGGCCCGGCCAGGTTCACCGGCCCGCTGATCCCCTCCTGCTCGATCAGGAAGCGCATCGCCGCGACCTCGTCCGCCAGCGAGATCACGCTCCAGTACTGCTCGCCGGAGGCCAGCCGGCCGCCCAGGCCCAGCCGGAACAGCGGGAGCAGCCGCGCCCCGGCGCCGCCGTGCCGGTCCAGCACCATGCCGGTGCGCGGGTGCACCACGCGGATCCCGGCGTCCGCGGCCGGACGGGCCGCGGACTCCCACTCGACGCAGACCCGGGCCAGGAAGTCGTCCCCGGCCGGCGCGGTCTCGTCGATCACCCGGTCCCCGGTCTGCCCGTAGAAGCCCACCGCCGACGCGCTGAGCAGCACCTTCGGCGGCTGCTTCAGCCCGGCCAGCGCGCCGGCCAGGGTCTCGGTGCCCAGCACCCGGCTGTCCCGGATCTCCTGCTTGTACGACTCGGTCCAGCGGCGGTCGCCGACACCGGCGCCGGCCAGGTGGACCACCGCGTCCAGGCCCTCCAGCGCGGGCGCGTCGATCTCCAGCCGCTGCGGGTTCCAGCCCACCCCGAGCGAGCCGTCCGGCTGCGGCCCGGTGCGGCTGCGGCGGCGTACCAGCCGCACCACCTGGTGGCCGTCGGCCAGCAGGGAACGGACCAGGGCGGAGCCGATGTGACCGGTGGAACCGGTGACCGCGATGCGCATGCCCCCATCCTTCCAGGCCCCCCGCTCCGGGCCCCCGCACCGGCCCGCGGAAATCCGCTGGACAATGCGAGTCGCCGAATTAGCATGACGCGCATGTCATCGCACCATCTGACGATCCGCGCGGCCACCACGATGGACGACACGGCGTTGGCCGAGCTCGACCACGCCGTCTGGTCCACCCTGCACGCCGTCGCGCCGCAGCCGCCCGAGGGCCGGCCGTTCTTCGACGAGTCGCACACCCCGGCGCAGCACCTGGTCGCCGAACTCGACGGCCGGCTGGTGGGGTACGTCCGCCAGGTGCCGCCGACCTCGCTGCGCTCCAACGCGCACGTCCGGCAGATCCAGGGCCTCGGCGTGCTGCCGGACGCCCGCGGGCTCGGCGTGGGGGACGCGCTGATCGAGGCCGCCTGCGAGGCCGCCCGCGCGGCCGGCGCCCGGAAGATGACCCTGCGGGTGCTCGCCCACAACGGCCCGGCCCGCCGCCTCTACGAGCGCCGCGGCTTCACCGTGGACGGCATCCTCCCCGGCGAGTTCCTGCTCGACGGCGCGTACGTCGACGACGTCTGGATGGGCCGCAGCCTCACCGCCTGACCGCGCACCGGCCGGCCTGGCCCCGGCCGGGCGCCCGCCCCGCCCCGGCCCGACCCTGCGTCAAGGGGACCGGGCGAGCCGATTCGTGACCTTTGATGCCCTCCCGCCGGTCCAGCGTCGGCCAGTACCGTTACGGGGATGAGCACCCCGACGCCGCCCGGCTGGTACCCCGTCCCCGGCACCACCGAGGAACGCTGGTGGGACGGCACCGCGTGGACGGCCGACACCCGCCCCGCGCACCGGATCGCCGACGCCCCCACCCAGGCCTGGCCCGGCGCCGCCGTCCCGCCGATGCCGTCCCAGCAGCCCGCGCCGCAGCCCTCGCCGCCGCGCCGCAACGGCCTGGTGATCGGCGCGACGGTCGCCTCCCTCGCCGTCATCGGCGGCGCGATCGCCGCCGCCGTCGCGTTCATCCCGGGCGGCGACCCGGACCCCACCCCGTCCCGGAGCCCGATCGCGGCGCCGTCCGCCTCCCGCTCGGTCGCGCCCAGCCGCAGCGCCTCCGCGAGCCCGCGCCCGTCCGCCTCCCGGTCCGCGCAGCCGGCGCCCTCCGGCACCGCGCTGAGCGGCAAGGCGCTGGACGACCGGACGCACGGCTGGAGCGTCCCGATCGCCAACGGCTGGGTGCCCCGGCTGACGACCGGCACCACCTCCACCGTGTTCCAGAGCGTCGGCGAGTACGAGTGCGGCCAGACCTCGAAGTGCGTGCGCGGCCAGTACTCGGTGGAGGTCTCGCCCAGCCCGGGCACCGACGCCCGTACGGTCGCCGAGGCCGTGATGGCGGTGTACGCCCCGCGCTCCTTCGGCGACCTGGAGGACCACGAGGAGCTCGGCTCCGGCACCATCACCGTCGCCGGGGCGAAGGGGTACGCGGTGCGCTGGCACGTCACCCCGACCACCGGCGAGGAGGGCTACCTGCTGGTCGTCGCCGTCCCCGCCGCGGGCGGCGGCTACACGATCCTGCACGGCGGCGTGGACGACAGCGCCCAGGCCCCCGACCCGGTGGTCCTCGACCAGATCACGGCCGGCATCCGCGCGCTCGGCTCCGGCTCCGGGACCTGATCCGGCCCTCCGGGCACCTGACCGCGCGGCAGCCCACCCCGCCCGCCCGGCTCACTCCCCGAACAGCTCCCACAGCTGCGGGTAGCGCTTCGCCAGCTGGTCGGCGTCCGTGAAGTCGAACGGCACGCCGGCCGGCGCGCGCGGCGGTGTCCCGCCGACGTCCGGCAGCGGCAGCCCGGTGAGCTGCTCGTACGCCTCGTCCGCGGCGTAGCCCAGGTCCTCGGCCTCGCCGTCCTCCTCCTCGTCGAAGTCGGGCACCAGCTCGGCCAGCGCGTCCGGCTGGTGCGCCGTGCCCTCGAACACCTCCCGGCCCTGCCCGATCAGCCAGCACCGGAAGTAGTCGAAGGAGTCCTCGGAGGCCCCGCCGAGCAGCAGGTGCGCCGCCCCCCACAGCTCCACCGTGTACGCCCGCTGGAACCGCGCTTCGAACAGTCGGGCGAAGTCCACCACGTCGTCCGGGGTCAACTGGACGAGGCGCTCCACCAGCGCGTCCGCCTGCTCGTCCGGATCCCCGTCGGCGGCGTCCCTGGTCTCGTCGATCAACTGCCAGAAGTCGGTCTCGTCCATCACCGCTCCAGCATCCCCGTTCGCCACCACGCCCGCACGCGCGGCACGCGAAGGCCCCCACCCGGCGGGTGCCGGACGGGGGCCTTCGGAGTGAGCGTCGCGGACGCGCCGGGCCTTACAGGCCGAGCTCGACCTCGAACTCGCCGGCCTCCAGGATCTCCTTGACCGCGACCAGGTAGCGGGCGGCGTCGGCGCCGTCCACCAGGCGGTGGTCGTAGGAGAGCGACAGGTAGGTCATGTCGCGGATGCCGATGGCGGTGCCGCCGTCGGACTCGATGACCACCGGGCGCTTGACGGTGGCGCCGATGCCCAGGATGGCGACCTGGTTCGGCGGCACGATCACGGTGTCGAACAGAGCGCCGCGCGAACCGGTGTTGCTGATGGTGAAGGTCGCGCCGGACAGCTCGTCCGGGGTGATCTTGTTGTTGCGGACCTTGTCGGCCAGCTCGGCGGTCTTCTTCGAGATGCCGGCGATGTTGAGGTCGCCCGCACCCTTGATGACCGGGGTCATCAGACCCTTCTCCGAGTCCACCGCGATACCGATGTTCTCGGTGTCGAAGTAGGTGATGGTGCCCTCGGCCTCGTTGATCCGGGCGTTGACGACCGCGTGGGCCTTCAGCGCCTGGGCGGCGGCCTTGACGAAGAACGGCATCGGGGACAGCTTCACGCCCTCGCGGGCGAGGAAGGAGTCCTTGGCCTTGCCGCGCAGCGACATGATCCGGGTGACGTCCACCTCGACCACGCTGGTGAGCTGCGCCTGCTCGTGCAGCGCCTTCAGCATGTTGTCGCCGATGACCTTGCGCATGCGGGTCATCTTGACCGTCTGGCCGCGCAGCGCGGACGGCGCGGCGGTGGCCTTCGGGGCGGCGGCAGCGGCCGGGGCGGCGACGGGCGCCGGAGCGGCCTTCGCGGCCTCGGCGGCGGCGATCACGTCCTGCTTGCGGATGCGGCCGCCGACACCGGTGCCGGTGACGGCGGACAGGGCGACGCCCTGCTCCGCGGCGAGCTTGCGGACCAGCGGGGTGACGTAGGCGTCACCGGCGTCGGCCACGGGGGCGGCAGCCGGGGCGGCGACCGGGGCCACGGGGGCCGGGGCGGCGACGGGGGCCGGAGCGGCGGCGACCGGCGCGGGGGCCGGGGCGGCCGGAGCAACCGGGGCCGGGGCGGCGACCGGAGCCGGAGCGGCAGCCGGGGCGGCCGGGGCAGCCGGAGCGGCGGCGGCCGGAGCGGCACCCGGGGCGCCGATCAGCGCGAGCTGGGCGCCGACCTCGGCGGTCTCGTCCTCGCCGACCAGGATCTTCACGACGACGCCGGCGACCGGCGACGGGATCTCGGTGTCGACCTTGTCGGTGGAGACCTCGAGCAGCGGCTCGTCGACCTCGACGGTGTCACCCTCGGCCTTCAGCCAGCGGGTGACGGTGCCCTCGGTGACCGACTCGCCGAGCGCCGGCAGCAGCACCGGGGTGGCGTCGGCGGCCGGAGCGGCAGCGGCCGGGGCGGCGGCGACGGGGGCCGGGGCAGCGGCGGGGGCCTCGGCGACCGGGGCCGGGGCGGCCGGAGCGGCCTCGGCGACCGGGGCGGCGGCGGCCACGGGGGCACCGCTGCCGTCGTCGATGATCGCCAGCTCGGCGCCCACCTCGACCGTCTCGTCCTCGCCGACCTTGATCGAGGCCAGGATGCCGGAGGCCGGCGCCGGGATCTCGGTGTCGACCTTGTCGGTGGAGACCTCGAGCAGCGGCTCGTCGACCTCCACGCGCTCACCCTCGGCCTTCAGCCAGCGGGTGACGGTGCCTTCGGTCACGCTCTCGCCCAGCGCGGGCAGTGTTACTGAGACCGCCATGGTTTCAGCGACTCCTATCAAGTCTTGCGTACGAGTCGTACAGGTATGGGAAGGAGGAAGCGGGCGCTATCAGTCGTGCGCGTGCAGCGGCTTGCCGGCCAGCGCCAGGTGCGCCTCACCGAGGGCCTCGGACTGGCTGGGGTGCGCGTGGATGAGCTGCGCGACCTCGGAGGGCAGGGCCTCCCAGTTGTAGATCAGCTGGGCCTCGCCGACCTGCTCGCCCATCCGGGCGCCGACCATGTGGACACCCACCACGGCGCCGTCCTTGACCTGGACGAGCTTGATCTCGCCGGCGGTCTTGAGGATCTTGCTCTTGCCGTTGCCGGCCAGGTTGTACTTCAGCGTGACGACCTTCTCCTTGCCGTACTGCTCGACGGCCTTGGCCTCGGAGAGGCCCACCGAGGCGACCTCGGGGTTGGAGTAGGTGACGCGCGGGATGCCGTCGTAGTCGATCGGCACGGTCTTCAGACCGGCCAGGCGCTCGGCCACCAGGATGCCCTCGGCGAAGCCGACGTGGGCCAGCTGGAGGGTCGGGGCCAGGTCGCCGACGGCGGAGATGGTCGGCACGTTGGTGCGCATGAACTCGTCGACCAGGACGTAGCCGCGGTCCATCGCGACGCCCTGCTCCTCGTAGCCGAGGCCGGCCGAGACCGGGCCGCGGCCGATCGCGACGAGCAGCACGTCCGCCTCGATGACCTTGCCGTTCTCGGTGGAGACGCGGATGCCGGTCTCGGTGTACTCGACACCGGAGAAGCGGGCCTTGAGCTCGAACTTGATGCCGCGCTTGCGGAAGGCACGCTCCAGCAGCTTGGAGGAGTTCTCGTCCTCCAGCGGCACGAGGTGCGGCAGGCCCTCGACGATGGTGACGTCGACGCCGAACGACTTCCACACGGAGGCGAACTCGACACCGATCACGCCGCCGCCGAGGATGACGGCCGACTTCGGGATGTAGTCGAGCTTGAGGGCGTGGTCGGAGGAGATGATCCGGTTGCCGTCGATCTCCAGGCCCGGGATCGAGCGCGGCACCGAGCCGGTCGCCAGGACGATGTGGCGGCCCTCGATGCGCTGGCCGTTCACGTCCACCGAGGTCTGGGACGACAGCCGGCCCTCGCCCTGGATGAAGGTGACCTTGCGGGAGGCGACCAGGCCCTGCAGGCCCTTGTACAGGCCCGAGACGACGTCGTCCTTGTACTTGTGGACGCCGTTGATGTCGATGCCCTGGAAGGTGGCGAGGACGCCGAACTCGCCCGCCTCGCGGGTCTCGTCCGCGACCTCGGCCGCGTGCAGCAGGGCCTTGGTCGGGATGCAGCCGCGGTGCAGGCAGGTGCCGCCGAGCTCACCCTTCTCGATCAGCGCGACGCTCAGGCCCAGCTGGGCGCCACGGAGCGCCGCGGCGTAACCGCCGCTTCCGCCTCCGAGAATGACTACGTCGAAAACGGTGCTGGCGTCGTTCGCCACGTCACGTCCTCCATGCAAAAGGTGCGGATCGCCGGGCCGGTCGCGGTCCGGTGGGTGGGTGACCCTTGTAAGGGCGCGCCCAGTCATGCCGGAAATACATCTTTGCACTTGTTGGCGGCGGCTGATGTCCGGGGCTGCCACGACGTGGGCCGGACGACCGTACATGAGGGTCGGAATACCCCGTACGTGGGGGTATCGCCGCAGCTCACAGCCGTGCTGTCGGCGCGGGGAGGTCGACTTGACAGACCCGTCCAGCAGCACCGTTCCACTCTGCGGAACAAAGTTTCGCCCGAGGCGAACAGGCGACCGCTCTTGTGCCGGAAGCTACTCGCTGGTAATGCGGCGGGGGTGTGCGGAGACGCGAAAGGGGCCCCGCACCGGCGGGGCCCCTGACGTCACCGCGTCGTCACTCAGACGCCCGCGGCGGTGTCCTCCGCGAAGCGGACCAGGGTGCGCACCGCGCTCGCGGTGCCGCCCTTCGGGGTGTAGCCGTGCGGGCCGCCCTCGTTGAACGCCGGGCCGGCGATGTCGAGGTGCGCCCAGTCGATGCCCTCGGCGACGAACTCCTTCAGGAACAGGCCGGCCACCAGGCCGCCGCCCATCCGCTCGCCCATGTTGGCGAGGTCGGCGACGGTCGACTCGACCATGCCCTTGCGCAGGTCGGCCGGGAGCGGCATCGGCCAGGACTGCTCGCCCACCGCGCCGGCGGTCTCGTGCAGCTTGGTGCGCAGCTCGTCGTTGTTGGCCATCACGCCGAAGGTGCGGGTGCCCAGGGCGAGCACCATCGCGCCGGTCAGGGTGGCGACGTCCACGATCACGTCCGGCTTGTCCTCGCCGGCCTTGACGATCGCGTCGGCCAGCACCAGGCGGCCCTCGGCGTCGGTGTTCAGCACCTCGACGGTCTTGCCGCCGTACATCCGCAGCACGTCGCCGGGGCGGGTGGCGGAGCCGGACGGCATGTTCTCGGCCAGCGCCAGCCAGCCGGTGACGTTGACCTGCAGGCCCAGGCGCTTGGCGGCGACCACGGCGGCGAACACGGCGGCGGCGCCGGACATGTCGCACTTCATGGTCTCGTTGTGGCCGGCCGGCTTCAGCGAGATGCCGCCCGAGTCGTAGGTGATGCCCTTGCCGACGAAGGCGAGCGAGGCCCGGGCCTTCGGGTGGGTGTAGACCACCTTCACCAGCCGCGGCGGGTTGGCGGAGCCGACGCCGACGCCCAGGATGCCGCCGAAGCCGCCCTTGGTCAGCGCCTTCTCGTCCAGCACCTCGACCTTGAGGCCGTGCTCCTTGCCCACCGTCTGCGCCAGCGAGGCGAAGGACTTCGGGTTGAGGTCGTTCGGCGCGGTGTTGATCAGGTCGCGGGCGCGGTTCATCTCCTCGCCGATCGCGGTGGCGCGCTCGACGGCCGCCTTGGCCTCCTTGGAGCCCTTGCGGTCGGTCAGCAGGACCAGCTCGCCGACCGGAGTCTTGCCGTTCTCGCCCTTGTACAGGCCGAAGGCGTACGAGCCGAGCAGCGCGCCCAGCGCGACCGCCTCGATCTCCTCGGCGGAGGCGGCCGGCAGCGCCAGCGCGACCTTCTTCGAACCCGCCAGGGTGCGGGCGGCGACACCGGCCGCCTTGCGCAGCGCCTCGGCCGAGTAGCCGCCCTCGACGGCCTCGCCCAGGCCCACGGCCAGCACCAGCGGGGCCTTCAGGCCGGCCGCGGCGGGGAGCTTGACCGCCTCACCCTCGGCGCCGGTCGCGCCCAGGGTGGTGAGGACCTCGGCCAGCGTGCCCCCGAAGGCCTCGACGACGGCCTCGGCGCCCGAGGTGACGACCAGGCCCTTCGGGCCCTTCGCCACGCCGATCACCAGGGCGTCCGCGCGCAGCGAAGCGGCGGAGGAGGTGCTCACAGACAGTGCAGTCACGTAATGCGTCCTGTTCTTTCGCGGTCCACAGCCGGATACGGCTCCGTTGCCGTACCGGCGATAACCCCGCCGAACTCCGCGGGGAAACGGGGCGCAGGGCTACGGTGCACCCCGCATGCTAGTCCGCATGCTGGGATTATGCCGCCCCGCCCCGGCCTCGACCGGGGCCGGTCCGCATCCCGGCCGTGGTGACGGTGTGTGAGTTCGCATTGAGTACTCTTCTCGCCACTGGGGGGAACGGGCCGGCGTGACGGGCGGCCCAGGACGGGGGGAGAGGCGTGACCGAGTACCAGGTCGATCCGCAGGCGCTGAAGCTGGCGGCCGACGGCATCAACCACTCGATCGACGAGCTCAAGTCGATCGGGATCGTGGAGACCGCCGAGGTCGGCCGCGGTTTCGAGAACCTGAAGCTGACCGGGATGGAGATCGGCCACCCCGACCTGCAGGGGGTCCTCGACGAGTTCTGCGAGCGCTGGGGCTGGGGGGTCCGGGCGATGATCCAGGACGGCAACCAGTTCGCCGAGCGGCTGAACCTGTCCGCCGGGCTCTACCACGACCAGGAGCAGTACGTCTCCGGCGTGGCCAAGGACGTCTACAGCGCCGCGATGGGCAACCCCAACCTGACCCAGGAGGAGGTCGAGGGCCGGTCCTGGGGCGACACGCTCAAGGACAACGCGGTCACCCAGGTCGCCCACGCCGACTACTCCGCCCAGTCCTTCCAGGCCGCGGCCCTGCACTCCGACGCCGCCTGGAAGAACACCGAGGCCGACCTGCTGGAGAGCCGGATCGCGCTCGGCCACCCCAACCTCGCCTACGACCCGGAGCACGCCGCGCGCCTCAAGCAGGAGGCCCAGCAGGAGAACGCCGCCTACCAGCAGATGACGCAGGGGGCCCACTGATGGGGTGGCTCGACAGCGTCGGCAACCTGGTCGACTCCGGCAAGCGCGCCGTCGGCGAGTTCGTCGACACCAACGCCCACGTCGCCGGCGGCCTGCTGGACGCGGTCGGCCTGGACGACGCCGCGCACGCCGTCGACAAGTGGGGCGACAGCGTCGCCGACTCGATGGGCGTGCACATCGGCGAGCTCGGGCTCGGCATGACCGACGACCCGAAGGAGCTGGTCCACGGCGACGTCAAGAAGATCAACGAGACCGCCCAGCACCTCAACAAGTTCCGCACCGCCTTCGACGAGACCGGATCCGGGCTCACCAAGCTCGACCACGAGCACTGGCGGGGCTCCGCCGCCGACGCCTTCCGCGCCAAGTTCGCCCCGCACCCGCCGATGTGGCTGGCCGCCGCCGACGCCTGCGGCTCCGCCGCGACCGCGCTGTACGCGTACGCCGAGACCGTGCAGTGGGCACAGGACCAGGCGCAGCAGGCGATCGACACCTACACCACCGCCAAGAAGGCCTCCGAGGACGCCCGGGACGCCCACAAACGCGCCGTCGACGACTACAACAAGGCCGCCGACCACTACAACAAGGCCGCCGCGTCGGGCGGCGACCCCGGCACCCCGCCGAACCGGCCCGGGGACTTCCACGACCCGGGCGAGGCCGGGCTCAAGCAGGCCGTCGAGCAGCTCAAGAACGCCCGCAAGCAGCGCGACTCGGCGGCCCAGACGGCCGCCCAGTCGCTGCGCGGCGCGGTCGGCCGGGCACCCGCCAAGCCCAGCTTCATGGACCGCCTCGGCGCCGCCGCCGCGGACTCCTTCGACGTCGCCGCCGTCGGCTACGTCCACCTCCAGGGCGGCATCGTCAAGGGCGGCGCGGACCTGCTGAAGTTCGCCCGCGGGCTCAACCCGATGGACCCGTACAACCTCACCCACCCCGCGCAGTACATGGACCACGTCAACACCACCCTCGCGGGCCTGGTCACCACCGCCAACCACCCGGTGGAGCTCGGCAAGGCGATGGTCGGCACCGGCTGGGGCGACGACCCGTTCGAGGCCGGCGGAAAGATGATCTTCAACATCGGCTCCGGCATGGTCACCGGCGGCGGCAGCGAGGCCGGCGTCGTGGTCAAGAACATCGCCATGAACAGCGCCGAGCGCGGGGCGATCAACATCGCCGAGCGCGGCGCGGTCAATGTCAGTGAGCGGGCCGCGGTCAACACCGGCGAGCGGGCGGGCGTCAACGCGGGCGAGCGGGCCGGGCTCAACGCCTTCGACCCGCCCGGCGCCCCGCCCCGGCAGGCCTGGCCGGAGAACGTCCCGCGCACCGACCAGCCCGCCCCGCAGGGGTACGGCGGCGGGTCCGCCGACCCGTTCAACACCGTCACCCAGCCCACGTCCGCCCCGCACGCCCCGGCCCCCGAGGCCGCGCCCTACCACCCGGCCCCGGAGCCGGCCCCGTTCCACCCGGCTCCGGAGCCGGCCCCGTTCCACCCGGCTCCGGAGCCGGCCCCGTTCCACCCGGCCCCGGAGCCCGCGCCGGCCCCGCACACGCCGGCGCCGGAGCCCGCCCCCGTCCACGAGCCGGTGGCGGAGCCGGCGCCGGCCCGTCCCCACGAGCCCGCCGACCCGACGCCCGGGCACACACCGGAACCGGAGCCCGCGCCCGCCCACGAGCCCGCGCCCGAGCCGACCCACGAACCGGCCCACGAGCCCGTCCACGAGCCCGCGCCCGAGCAGGTCCACGAGCCGACCGCGCCGGACGACGCGCACACCGCCGACCCGGACGCCCCGGCCCACGAGAGCGGCGAAGCCCCCGCGCACGAGCCCGAGCCGGCCCCGGCGGAGAAGTCCGAGCCGCCGATGAGCGACTTCGACCGGGCCCGCGCCCTCGACCGGCAGCGCGAGGACATCCGCCACGCCGAGCTGGAGCAGCAGTCGCAGCCCGGCGTGAAGAGGTTCGAGGACTCCGACGCCGCCCAGGCGTACGCCAGACGGACCTGGGACAAGACGGCCGACGCGCTGCCCCGCAACGAGGAGTACGCCCTGGAGGGGTACACCCGGGGCGAGGGGAACGCGGGTGCCAGCAAGATGACGTACGAGAAGATCAACGGCGGGCTCCGGGAGGCGGACGGCGCCCCGCTCGACGCCGGCACCAACCTCGGCGCCTCCGTGCGGGCGATGGACCGGGCGCTCGACCGCCAGCCGCTCCCGCACGACATCGTCCTCACCCGCGGCACCGACCTCGACTTCCTCGGCGGCATCGGCGACCCGAAGCGGCTGGAGGGCCAGGTGTTCACCGAGCGCGGCTACATGTCCACCTCGCTCGGCGGCTCCCCGGCCATGTGGACCGGCAAGGACGCCATCGTGCACCTCAGGGCGCCGGCCGGCACCCCCGGCATGTGGATGGAGAAGGTGGGGTCGATCGGCAGCACCGAGCGTGAACTGCTGCTGGGCCGCAACCTCCAGTGGCGGGTCAACAGGACGCTGATGGAGGGCAACCAGGTCCACATCTTCGCCGACATCCTTCCCATCGCATGACGACGGAAAAGACGGAAAAGAGTGAACGAGTGAGTGGCAGGAACCTGGACTACGAATACGAGCGCCTGTCGGCGAGCCTCGAATTCAAGCCCGTCGGTGACGGGCCGCTCCGGTACGCCGACTCCACCGACAAGCCGGTCGAGTACGTCGCGGCGGTCAGCGAGTCCAGGCTGGTCCGGGGCTACCTCTGGATCTGCGACGAGGACGGCGCCGCCGACTTCGAGAGGCACCTCGTCACCGGCGAGTTCAACGGCATGATGTTCTGGGACCGCAAGCTGCGCGACGCCCGCGCCCGGGGCGTCCTGCCGTCCCAGGTCCTCGAGGAACTCCTCGCCGAGGAGGGGGACTTCCTCTCCGGGCGGCTCGACCCCGCGACCCGGACCGCGGGCACCCTCGCCGAGGTGAAGGCGCTCGCCGCGGAGGGCTACCGGCCGCCCAAGGAGCCGCAGCGGCCGCGCGGCTGGCGTCCGGACCCGAAGCTCGACGACGAGCGCGCCGAGAACGCCGCCACGGCTGGCGGCTGGGTGTACCAGGTGGACGAGGGCCACGACCCGGCCGGCCGCGTCCCGCCGGAGGCCGTCGCCGGGGCCTGGCAGGTCACCGAGTGGGGCTCCGTCAGGCGCTTCTGGCACAACCCGGCGTACGGCCACGACCCGGCGTACGGCCACGATCCGGTGCACGGCGAGGCGTCCGACGGCACGGCCCCGACCGGCACGGCGGCCCCCGTGCCGCCGCTGCGCGCCGGCCGCCGTCCGGCCGGACTGGCCCTGCTCGCCTGGCTGGAGGACCCGCGGGCGCCGCGCACCTGCCGGATCGCCGGCTCCTCCGGAAGCGGCCGCACCCACCTGCTCGACTGGCTCGCCGAGGCCTGCCCGCCGGACAACCCGCGCACCGGCCGCCGGGTCCACGCGGCGCTCTCCGCCGAGGGCCTGACGGTCCGTAGCGCCACCTGGCTGCTCGCCGAGCGGCTCGGCCTGGTCGCCCGCACCCCCGACGACCTGATGGCGGCCCTCCAGGACGGCGTGACCCGCACCCTGGTCCTCACCGACCTGGACCGGGCCGGCGGCGACCTGCTGCCGGGCATGCCCGAGCGGATCGCCGCCGAACTGCTCGTCCCGCTGCTCCAGGTCCCGTGGCTGCGCGTCCTGGTGGAGTCCGCCTCCGGCACCCCGGCCGCCGCCGTGCTGGCCGCCGCCGCGCCCGCCGGCGCCGTCCTCGACCTGGACGACCCCAACTGGACCGACCCCGAGCGCTTCGCCACCTGGTGCGCCGGGCTGCCGGGCCACCACCCGGTCGCCGCCGACCAGGTCTACCCCAGCCCGGCCCTCGCCCACCTCGCCAACCGGACACCGGTCGCCGTCCCGCTCGACCCCGCCGCCCCGCTCGCCGAACGGGCGGCCGTCCTCGCCGCCGCCTGGTGGGCGAGCCTCCCGGTGGCCGTCCCGCCCGCCCTCCGCGCGCTCGCCGCGGCCGGCCGACCGGTCACCGCGGAGGAGTGGATCGCCCTCCCGGGCTCGGACGGGGCCCGGGCCGTCCACGCGGCCACCGCCTACCTGCCGCCGGACGACTCCGGCAGCTGGCGGCTGCGGCCCGACCAGGTCGCCGAGCAGGTCGCGCAGGCCGCGCCGCCCGTCGACCACGCCGCGCTGCTGCGCGACATCGCGGGCGCCATCCCCCGCGGCGACGACGGACGGCCGCTGCTGGAGAGCACCGACCCCGGCTGGCTCGGCCTGCTGCTGCGCCACGCGGTCCACTCCGGCGCCGGTGACCAACTGCTCACCGACCCCGCCTTCCTGGTCCACACCGACCCGGCCGCGATCACCGCGGCCTTCGAGCGGCTCCAGCCCGCCGACGGCGGGCAGACCGCCCTGGCCCAGGCCTGGCACCTGGCCGGCCCGGTGCGCCCCGCCGCGTCCACGCCCGCCGAGCGGGCGGCCGCCCTGTACACCTGGCTGGCCGGCCGCGACGAGCCGGCCGCCGCGTACTGCGCGGCCGTCTCCGGGCAGCGCTGGCGCGTCGCCTGGTCCGGCCCGTTCGACGGGCCGCTCCCGGCGCAGCAGCCGCGCGGCGGGACCGAGGTCCGCGGGATGGTCCGCGGCCACGGCCCGTACGCCGACCACCTGCTCGTCGCGTGCACGGGCGTGCTCCGGTTCGTCGAACCCGGCACCGGTCTGGACTCCGCGACGATCGACCTCAGCCGGATGCCCGACGGCCAACTCGCCTACGCCTGCGGTCAGGAAGGCTCGATCTTCCTGCTCGGACGCAACGGGAAGAACGCGACCTGGCCCTACCCGTCCGACAAGGGTGGCGACCCGACCACCGCCGTCGACTGGGCCACCAGGAACCTCGAAGGCGGCGTCACCGTCCTGAGCACCTCCGTCGGCGCCGCCGGTCCGCTGCTGGCCGCCGGCACCGGCGACGGCCTGGTCGCCTGGCACGCCATGGACGGCGGGCGGCACGGGATGCCCGACCGGCCGCTCCACCGCGGCGCGGTCACCGCGGTCGACCTCACCGCGACCGCCGACCGCATCACCGTCGTCAGCGGCGGAGCGGACGGCGCGGTGCTGACCTGGACCGACGGCCCCGACGGCCCCGGTGAGCCGGTCGACGTCCGCGACCACCCGGTGACCTCGGTGGCCGTCGCCACCACGCCCGACGGCACGCTGGTCGCCGCCTGCTGGGCCGACGGGCTGCTGCGGGTGCGCCGACAGGGCGCCGTCCCGGCCGTGCTCGACCTGCGCCTCGGACTGCCCGCCCACGCCCTGGTGGCCGACCCGGCCGGGCGGGTGTTCGCCGCCCTGCCGGAGGGCGTCGTCGCCCTCGACCTGACCGACGCCCTCGCGCCGCAGGGCGAGCCGACGCCGCGGCAGGAGGAGCCGGCCGAGCAGGCGGCGACCTCCTACGAGCTCCGCCACGACCGTCCGGGCGTCCTCGCGGTCGGCGCCGCCGGCACCGCCCCGTGCCGGGTCTCCTGCTGGTTCGACGGCCGGGCCGCCGACCGGCGCGAGCTGTACGCGGTCCTGGTGGACGGCCCGTGGGGCCGGGTCGAGGCCCGGGCGGGCGACGCCTTCGGCGCCCTGCAGGACGTCCGCCGGCAACTCGAGGCGCACGGCTGGCTGCTCGCCCTGGCCGGGGCCCGCCGCGACGTGTGGCCCAGTGGCATGCTCCGCGACTCCGGCGGCGAGGAGGGCTACCTGCTGGCCCCGACCGCGCCCGGCGAGCACCCGCAGCAGGTCTCGATCTTCGCCGACGCCCCGCCCGAGGCAGTGGCGACGGTCGCCGACCAGCAGGCCGCAGCCGACGCCTGGCACCGGCACCACGGCTGAGCGCTCCCTGACGGACCAGCGGTCGCCCCCGGCTGAGTGCCTGACGCTGTCGGGGGATCTTGGCGATGACGGTCGGTCATGCCCTCGACATCGCAGTCTCCAAGATCCCCGACCTCGTCACCCGCGATCAGCCCTGCGTCTCCTCGCGGCGTCCAACAGCGGCCGCATCGGGTACGACGAGCAGCTTGCCGGTGGTACGCCGAGCCTCCAGATCGCTGTGGGCCCGGGCGGCCTCGGACAGTGCGTAGCGGCCCGTCACGGTGACCTCGAGCGCCTTGGAGCGCACCCACTCGAACACATCGGCGGCCCGTCGGAGCAGTTCGGACCGATCGGCGATGAAGTCCCCGAGGCTGGGCCGGATCAGGGTCAGCGAACCGCCGTGGGCGAGCCGGATCGGATCGAACGGCGGCACGGCACCGCTTGCCGCGCCGAAGAGCACGAGATGGCCGCGGGTTCGCAGGCTGGCGAGGCTCGCATCGAAGGTGTGCGCGCCGACGCCGTCGAAGACGACCGGCAGTCCCTGACCGCCGTTGAGCCGCCTCACCTCGGCTGCGAGATCGTCGACTGCGGAGGAGAGGACCACCTCGGCGGCCCCGGCACGCTTCGCCAGCTCGGCCTTCGCCGTGGTCGACGTCGTGCCGATCACCCTGCCGCCGAGATGGGTGACGAGCTGGGTCAGAAGCAGCCCCATGCCGCCGGCAGCCGCATGCACGAGCACCGTGTCGCCCGCCTGGACCGGGTAGGCGTCCTTGACGAGATAGTGCGCGGTCATGCCTTGGAGGAGCACGGCGGCGGCTGTCTCGAAGCCGATGTCGTCGGGCAGCGACACCAGCCGGGAGGAGTCCACGACGGCCCGCTCGGCATACGTGCCGGGAATCTCCACCCAACCGACCCGGTCCCCGACTGCGA
Source organism: Kitasatospora sp. NPDC048365 (assembly GCF_043200835.1). NCBI lineage: Bacteria > Bacillati > Actinomycetota > Actinomycetes > Kitasatosporales > Streptomycetaceae > Kitasatospora > Kitasatospora sp. NPDC048365. The sequence goes on along the minus strand of NZ_JBICYJ010000014.1, from coordinate 111,407 downwards.
CGTCGGTGACGCCGGGTCCGACTTCGACGACCGTGCCGGCGCCCTCGGAGCCCGGGGTGAAGGGCAGCGGGAGGCTGTACCGGCCTTCGCGGTGATAGACGTCGAGGAAGTTGACCCCGGATGCGGCGACCTCCACGAGCGCCTCGCCCGGACCCGGCCGCGGCTGGTCCACCTCGGCCTCCTGCAGCACCTCGGGACCGCCCACTTCGTACACCTGAATCGCTCGCATGACCCCTCCAATAACGGCTCGTCCCCCACCAACCCCGTTGATCGCGATCCGATTCCCGGCAAGCAGACCGGCGCGCCGCCCCCGCCGAGCGCTGAGACGCCTGCCCTGCACCCGGCTCCGGGACAGGAGACCGAGGCCGTCGGCCCTACCGGCCCCAGGCCAACGGCAAGCTCGGACGCTTCAACCGCACCCTGCTCGACGAATGGGCCTACGCCCGCCCCTACCGGTCGGACAGGAACGCCGCGAAGCGTTCAGTACTCCCAGGGCCGCCGTTCACCCGGGTGGACGGCGGCCGCGAAGTCGTCGGCCAGGGCGGCGATCACGGCCCGGCCCTCGACGAGGGCGAGCCAGTGGGGCGGGAGCAGCCCGTCGCCGTGCCGGGCGCCGAGCAGGTTGCCGCAGATCGAGCCGGTGGAGTCGCTGTCCCCGGAGTGGTTGACGGCGAGCAGCAGGGCCGACTCGATCGGCGTCCGGTGGGTCCAGTACTCGGTGCGGGCGAGCGCGCAGTACACCGCGATGGCGAGCGCCTCCTCGGCGACCCAGCCCGCGCCCAGCGACTCCACCGTCTCGGGGGTCGCCGGTCCGCCGGTCGCCGCGAGGTCGACGGCGCGGTGCAGGGCGGCGGAGGTCTCCTCGTGCCCGGGGTAGCCGGCCAGCAGTTCCATGGCGAGCCGCACCGCGTCACCGAGCGGCTCCCCACCGACCAGGTGGCTGATCATCGCGGCGAAGGCGCCGGCCGCGTAGTAGCCGGTCGGGTGGCCGTGGGTGATCTGGGCGCACCGGGCGGCGAGTTCGAACGAGGCCCGGGGCTCGCCCTCGGTGAAGCCGAACGGCGCCGAGCGCATCACCGTGCCGCAGCCCTTGGAACCGGGGTTCACCGGCCCCGGGGTGCCGTCGATCACGCTGCGCGGATCCGGTGCCCGGCCCTCCCGCAGTCCGGACAGGCAGGCCAGGCCGGGGGCCCTGCGCGCGTACAGCCACAGCTCCCCGCGCAGCGGTCCGCCGCGGTGCCGGGTGCCGTCGTGCGGCGGTGGGCCGTCGAAGTCCTGGGTGTCCAGCCAGCGCAGGTACGCGTCCTTGACCAGCTCGACCTCGGCGCCGCTGATGCCCTTGGCCCGGATGCGCCGGTAGCCGTTCAGCCAGCCCTCGGCGGTGAACAGGGTCATCTGGGTGTCGTCGCTGATCAGGCCGGTCCGCCTGGTGCGGTCCTGGACCGGCCCGGTGACGCCGGTCGGCCCGTACCGGGCGCGGACGGTGCCCAGCGACAGCCCTTCGACGGGGAAGCCGAGCGCGTCCCCGATCGCCCCGCCCAGCAGGCAGCCGCGGACCCTGGCGCGGTACGCGGCCAGTTCCTCCCACGAAAGTTCCCGCACCGCTTCCGTCCCTTCCTGGCGACCGGTCAGCTGACGGCGAGTGCGACCAGCACCCCGGTCGCCGCGGTCTCCGCCATCGCACCGAGCACGTCCCCGGTGATCCCGTCCAGCCGCCGTACGCAGCGCCGCAGCAGCAGCCAGGCGGTGCCCAGTCCGACCGCCACCGCCGCCGGGTAGCGGAGCGCCGCCCAGCCGTCGGCCGACGAGGCCCACGCGGCCGCCCCGAGCGCGGCCGCGCTCAGCGCGGAGATCCCGAGCGCCGCCGCCGGGCGGACCGTGGACGCCACCATCGCGCCCAGCCCGCCGGGCCGCGCCGCGGGGACCGACCGCAGGCAGCCCCAGGCGAGCGCGCAGCGCGCCGTGACCGCGGCCGTGAGGACGGCGAGCGCGCCCTCCCGCAGCGAGCCGGCGAACTCCCCGGCCAGTGCCGCGACCTGGGCGAGCAGGACCAGCAGCAGCGTCAGCACGCCGAACGGGCCGATGTCCGACTGCTTCATGATCCGCAACGCGTCCTCGGCGGGCTTGCCGCTGCCCAGCCCGTCGGCGACGTCCGCCAGCCCGTCCAGGTGCAGGCCCCGGGTCAGTGCCGCGAGCACCGCCACCGCGCCGACCGCGCCGAGCAGCGGGCCGCCGCGCCACGCCGGCAGCGCCCCGGCGCCCGCCGCGAGTGCGCCGAGCACCACCCCGACCGCCGGCGCGACCACCATCGCGGCGCCGCCGGCCTCCCGGTCCCACCGGTCCACCCGCACCCGCAGCACGGAGAGCGTGCCGAAGGCGAACCGCAGGCCGGGAACGAGGAGCTTCACCCCGGTTCTCAGAACCGGCCGAGCAGTTCCGCCGCCGTCGGCAGCTTCGCCGGCGCCCGAGGCGCGAGCGGCTTCGCGGACGGCACCGCCACCGGCTCGGCCAGGGTGTCGGAGGCGGCCTGGAGCAGCGGCAGCGCGAGCACCGCGCCGGTGCCCTCGCCCATGGCCACGCCGATCTCCTGAAGCGCCGTCAGGGTCAGCCGGTCGTACGCCTTGACCTGCGCGGGCTCGCCGCTCGCGGTGCCGGCCCGCCACCACTCGGGGGCCCGGAACGCGATCCGCTGCGCGACCAGCGCGCACGCCGCGGTGACCACACCGTCCAGCACCACGGGGAGCTTGCGCACCGACGCCTGCAGCAGGAAGCCGGTGAGCGCCGCGAAGTCCGCGCCGCCGGTGGCGGCCAGCAGGGCGATCTGGTCGCCGAGCACCGGCCGGGCGCGGCGCAGCGCGTCGCGCACGGTGGCGCACTTGACCATCCACATCCGGTCGTCGATCCCGGAGCCGCGCCCGGTGACGGCGGCCGCGTCGGTGCCGCACAGCGCGCCGACCAGTACGGCGGCGACGGTGGTCGAGCCGACCCCGAGGTCGCCGAGCAGCACCAGGTCGGTGCCGGCGTCGGCCTCCTCGTCGGCGACGGCGACGCCGGCCCGGAAGGCCTGCACGGCCTCGGCCTCGGTGAGCGCGTTCTCGACGTCGATCCGCCCGGAGCCGCGGCGCACCCGGTGGCGCACGACGTCCTCGGGGAACTCCGCCGGGTCGGCGTCGACGGCCATGTCGACGACCCGCACCCCGGCGCCGTAACGGCGGGCGAGGACGGCGACCGGCGCCGTCCCGTCGAGGACGGCGCGCACCCGGTCGGCGGTGCCGGTCCTCGGGTCGAGGCGGGAGACGCCGAGCGAGGCGACGCCGTGGTCACCGGCGAACAGCAGCACCTTGGCGGCGGCCAGCGGCCGGGTCGGTGCTTCGCCCTGCACCGAGGCGAGCCAGGCGCCGAGCTCCTGCAGCCTGCCGAGGCCGCCGGCCGGCATCGCGAGCTGCTGCCAGCGCTCCTCGGCGGCTCGCCGGGCGCCCTCGTCGGGCCGCTCGACGGCGGAGGAGAAGGTATCGAGATCCACGGTGGTGTCCATCGCGAGGCAGCCTATACGTCCGTTGACTTGATGGTCAGCACCTGTCCGGCGACCACCAGCAGCACCCTCTCGGAGGCGTCGGCGACCGCCATGTTGAGGTGGCCCAGGGTGTCCCGGAAGCGCCGCCCGGCGGCGGTCGCGGGGACGACGCCCATGCCGACCTCGTTGCTGACCGCGATCGCGGTGCGCCCGCTGGCGGCCCAGGCCTTCGCCAGCGCCTCGCAGCGCGCCGTGACGGCCGCCTCGCCGCCGCCGTACCAGACCTCGTCCTCCCAGGCCCGGTGCTGGTCCATCACGGCGGTGAGCCACAGCGCCAGGCAGTCGATCAGCACCGGCGCCGGGTCCGAGCCGTCGGCCAGGACGGCCTCCAGCTCGCAGGTCTCGGCGGTCCGCCAGCTGCCGGGCCGCCGCTCGCGGTGCAGTCGGACCCGCTGCGCCCACTCCGCGTCGCCGTCCCGCAGGCCGCTGGTGGCGACGTACAGCACGTCCTCGTGGCCCGCCAGCATCTGCTCGGCCCGGGTCGACTTCCCCGACCGGGCCCCACCGAGAATCAACGTCCGAGCAAGCACCATGCCCGCCATCCTGCCGGACGGGTCGCGAACGCAGGCATGCGGGCCGCCGCACCGGGCACGCTACTGTTCGCAGCGCGACAGGCGCAGAAGCGAGCGCGGGAGGAGCCGGGCATGGTGTGGACGTGGCGGTACGAGACGGCGGACGGCACGGTGGTCACCCCGGCGGGCGGGGCCGAGGAGTTCTCCAGCCAGGGCGACGCGGAGTCGTGGATCGGCGAGGAGTGGAAGCGCCTGCTGGACGAGGGCATCGACCGGGTGGTCCTGCTGGAGGACGAGCGGGAGATCTACCCGATGAGCCTGCACGAGGCCGAGTAGGACCCGGCGGCGGGGAGCTACTTCCCGGCGACGACGTGCAGCAGGGCCGCCACCGCCCGGTAGGGGTCCTGCCGCCCGGCCCGTTCCTCGGCGTCGAGGAGCTGGGCGAGCCGGCGGCCGTCGACGGGCGCGGCCTCGTCGGGGGTGGTGTCGGTGAAGACCCGGACCCCGTACCAGTGCCGGACCGGCACGGAGAGCTCGCCGAGCGTGGTGGTGAGGTCGGCGAGCCGGTCGGCGCGGGCGGGCAGGCCGAGGCGGTCGGTGTAGCGGGTGGCGTCGAAGGCCTCGGCGCAGGCCCGCCAGTCGCCGGTGAGCCCGGCCCGCATGGCGAGCGCGTCGGCGTTGCGCACCAGCAGGGAGAGCAGCCCGCCGGGGGCGAGGATCCGTGCCATCGAGGCGAGCATCGGGTCGGGGTCGGCGAGGTACATCAGGACGCCGTGGCAGAGCACCACGTCGAAGCTGCGCGGCCCGAACCAGCGACCGCACTGGTGGCCGTCGCCGGTGAGCAGCTGGACCCGTCGGCGGACCGGCTCGGGTTCGGCGGCCAGCGCGGTCTGCGCGGCGGTGAGCATCGCGGGGTCGGCGTCGATCCCGGTGACCAGGTGGCCGGCCCGGGCGAGCCGCAGGGCCTGGGTGCCCTGGCCGCAGCCGACGTCGAGGACGCGCAGGCCGGTGAGTCCGGCGAGCTGCTCGGCGAGCTGCCGGGCGACCAGCTCCTGGCGGACCAGGTTGTGCAGGCCCCCCTGCCGCTCCAGCCAGGCGCCGGCGCCGCTGTGGTACGCGACGCCGCGGGCGGGCAGCCGGTCGTGCCGGCCGAAGCCCTGCGCGGGCAGCGCCCCGGGGAGGGCCGCATGCCGACCGGGCCCGTCCGGTGCGACCGGATGGGCCCAGTACGGCGGCACGGCCTCCGCGGTCAGGGCCGCTCGCCCCGCTTGACCTGCGGCTTGGGCAGCCGCAGTCGGCGCATCTGCAGGGTGCGCATCAGGCCGTAGGCGACGGCGCCGCGGGTGTTCTCGTTCGGGAAGCGCTCGGCGAGGCTCTTGCGCAGGGTCAGGCCCAGGCGCACGAAGTCCAGGATGACGACCACGAAGAACAGCATGAAGAGCAGCGTCGAGGCGAGCTGCAGCACCGGCACCCGGACGATCGAGAGCACCAGCACGACCACCGCGTACGGCAGGAAGAACTCGGCGGCCGACCAGCGGGAGTCGATGAAGTCGCGGGTGAAGCGGCGGACCTGGCCCTTGTCACGGACCGGCAGGTAGCGCTCGTCACCGTCGAGCAGGGCCTGGCGCTGCTTGTCGCGCTCGGTCCGCATGCGGTCGCGGGCCTGGCGGTTCGCCTCCTTGCGGTCCTTCGGGACGGTGACCCGGGTCTTCCGGTTGGCCTCGGCCTCACTGCGCTTGGGCGTGGGCCGGCCCTTCGGGGCCTGCGGGTCGCGGGGCAGGTTCTTGTCGTCCTCGACGGCCATCACGGCGGTGGCGGTGGAGGAATCTTCGGAGCGGCGTCGGAACACACCCCCAGCGTACGTGTTGACCGGGCGCTTTCCCCCAGGCCCTTGGACCCGAACCGATATCAATCACATTCCGGGCGGCCCGGCGCGTCCCCCTACGGGTGGCCGACCGGTCGGCGGATCATGGTCTCAGGGGCGTCTCCACCTCGCGGACGATGCCGCGGCGCACAGCCCTGTAGCAGTCTTGTTGCAGGCTCGTGCACTGCGGTGAGAAGGCCGCCGCGCATACACTCGACCTGTTACGAGACGCAAACCCGCAGGCCCGAAGAAGGGGGCTATCGGAGCCCATGAGCGACGGAATCATGAAGCGTATGGGGCTGATCTTCCGCTCCAAGGCGAACAAGGCCCTGGACCGGGCGGAGGACCCGCGCGAAACGCTCGACTACTCCTACCAGAAGCAGCTGGAACTGCTGCAGAAGGTGCGCAGGGGCGTCGCCGACGTGGCCACCTCGCGCAAGCGCCTCGAGCTCCAGCTGACCCAGCTCCAGCAGCAGTCCGCGAAGTACGAGGACCAGGGCCGCAAGGCGCTCTCGCTGGGCCGCGAGGACCTGGCCCGGGAGGCGCTGACCCGCAAGGCCAACCTCCAGTCGCAGATCACCGACCTGGAGACCCAGTACCAGGCGCTGCAGGCCGAGGAGGAGAAGCTCACGCTCGCCTCCCAGCGGCTGCAGGCCAAGGTGGATGCCTTCCGCACCAAGAAGGAGACCATCAAGGCGACCTACACCGCCGCCCAGGCGCAGACCCGGATCGCCGAGTCCTTCTCCGGCATCTCCGAGGAGATGGGCGACGTCGGCCTGGCGATCCAGCGGGCCGAGGACAAGACCGCCCAGATGCAGGCGCGGGCCGGTGCGATCGACGAGCTGCTGGCTTCCGGCGCGCTCGACGACGCCAGCGGTCTGGGCCGCAAGGACGACATCGAGGCCGAGCTGGAGCGGGTGGCCGGCGGCAGCGACGTCGAGCTGGAGCTGGCCCGGATGAAGGCCGAGCTCACCGGTGGCTCCCCGGCGTCCGCGCCGCAGGCCATCGAGCAGGGCCAGCAGGACCCGTCGAAGATCAACTACAACAAGTAACCCGAACAGGGAGACGCACCGGCATGATCATGAGGGTCATGGGTGAGGGCCAGTTCGAGGTCGCCGAGGGCCACCTCAACCGGCTGAACCAGCTCGACGACGAGCTGCTCACCGCCGTGGAGTCGGGCGACGAGCAGGCCTTCCGGGCCGCGCTCGCGAGCCTGCTGGAGGCCGTCCGCGAGTTCGGCAGCCCGCTGCCGGACGATTCGCTGGAGCCGTCCGACCTGATCCTCCCGGACGCGGAGGCGACCGTCGACGAGGTCAAGGCGATGCTCAGGGACGAGGGCGACGGCCTGATTCCGGGCCTCCCGGAGTAACCGGTTTCTCGTAGCAGGAAGGGCGGGCCCCCGCGGGGGCCCGCCCTTCCGGTGTTCCCGAGGGGCTACGGCAGGGCCAGCATCCGGTCCAGCGCGGCCTTGGCGTACTTCTCGGTCTCCGGGTCGACGGTGATCACGTTCGGCACCCGGCCCTCGACCAGCGACTCCAGCGCCCAGACCAGGTGCGGCAGGTCGATCCGGTTCATGGTCGAGCAGAAGCAGACCGCGCGGTCCAGGAAGACGATCTCCTTGTCCGGGTGCGCCTTGGCCAGGCGGCGGACCAGGTTCAGCTCGGTGCCGATGGCCCACTTGGAGCCGGGCTCGGCGGCGTCCAGCGCCTTGATGATGTACTCGGTCGAGCCCACCATGTCGGCGGCGGTGACCACCTCGTGCTTGCACTCGGGGTGCACCAGCACGGTCACGCCGGGGATCCGCTCGCGGACCTCGTTCACCGAGTCCAGCGAGAACCGGCCGTGCACCGAGCAGTGGCCGCGCCAGAGGATCATCTTCGCGTCCCGCAGCTGCTCGGCGGTCAGGCCGCCGTTCGGCTTGTGCGGGTTGTAGAGGACGCAGTCGTCCAGCGACAGGCCCAGGTCCAGCACGGCGGTGTTGCGGCCGAGGTGCTGGTCGGGCAGGAAGAGCACCTTCTGGCCCTGCTCGAAGGCCCACTCCAGCGCGCGCTTCGCGTTGGACGAGGTGCAGATGGTGCCGCCGTGCTTGCCGGTGAAGGCCTTGATGTCGGCGGAGGAGTTCATGTACGACACCGGCACCGTCACGTCGGCGATCCCGGCCTCGGTGAGCACGTCCCAGCACTCGGCGACCTGCTCGGCGGTGGCCATGTCGGCCATCGAGCAGCCGGCCGCCAGGTCGGGCAGCACGACCTGCTGGGCGTCCGTGGTGAGGATGTCGGCGGACTCCGCCATGAAGTGCACACCGCAGAAGACGATGTACTCGGCCTCGGGCCGGGCGGCGGCGTCGCGGGCCAGCTTGAACGAGTCGCCGGTGACGTCGGCGAACTCGATGACCTCGTCGCGCTGGTAGTGGTGGCCCAGGATGAAGACGCGGTCGCCGAGCGCGGCCTTGGCGGCGCGGGCGCGCTCGACCAGGTCCGGGTCGGAGGCTGCGGGCAGGTCGCCGGGGCACTCGACGCCGCGCTCGCTGTTCGGATCGGCCTGGCGGCCGAGGAGCAGCAGCGCGAGCGGCGTCGGGGTGGGGTCGACGCCGTGGGGGGTCTCTACGGTGGTGGTCACGGGCGTGTGCCCTCCTGTGCGGCCGGCACTGTCTACCAGCCTTCTCGTCTATCTGACGCTATCTATGATAACCGGTTAGCGTCACAGTGACGATGGCCGTCCTGTCGATGTGACGAGCACCGCTCACCAGGTTGGATGTTTCCCGCGCGAGAATTCCAGGTCTTCCGGCTTGGCTGGACGGCATGAAGGCAATCGCGATCCACCGCTACGGCGGCCCCGAGGTGGTCGAGTACACCGAGCTCCCCGACCCGAAGATCGGGCCCGACTCCGTCCTGGTCCGGGTGCGGGCGGCCGGCGTCAACCCGGTCGACTGGAAGATCCGGGACGGACACCTCGACGGCATGCTGGACGCCCACTTCCCGCTCGTCATGGGCTTCGACTGCGCCGGCGTCGTCCAGGCGGTCGGCGGCGGCGTCACCGAGTACCGGCCCGGCGACGAGGTGATCGGCTACGTCCGCAAGGACTGGGTCGAGCACGGCACGTACGCCGAACTGGTCGCCGCCCCGGTGCGCACCCTGGCCCGCAAGCCCGCCGCGCTCGACTGGGCGCAGGCCGGCGGCCTGCCGCTGTGCGGGCTCACCGCCTACCAGGCGCTGGTCAAGGCGCTCGCCGTGCGGGAGGGGGAGACCGTCCTGGTGCACGCCGCCGCCGGCGGGGTCGGCTGCCTGGCCGTCCAGATCGCCGAGGCGCGCGGCTGCCGGGTGATCGGCACCGCGAGCGAGCGCAACCACCACTTCCTGCGCGGCCTCGGCGCCGAACCGGTGGCCCACGGCCCCGGCCTCGCCGACCGGGTCCGCGAGCTGGCGCCCGGCGGGGTGGACGCCGCCCTCGACCTGGTCGGCGGCGACGCCGTGGAGACCTCCGCCGAACTGGTCGCCGACCCCGGCCGGATCGCCTCGGTCGCCGACTACCGGGTCGCCGCGCTCGGCGGCCACTACGTCTGGGCCCGCCCCGACCACGCCGACCTCACCGAACTCGCCCGCCTCGCCGACGACGGCAGGCTCACCGTCCCCGTCGCCTCCACCTTCCCGCTCTCCCAGGCCGCCTCCGCCCAGGCCCTCAACGCCGAGGGCCGCACCCGCGGCAAGATCGTCCTTCTGGTGGATTGAGGGCCGACTTCGGCGAGAATGGCCCCGCAGAGTCGTTTCTCCCGGCTCGCACACCCTCGTACGTACCACCGTGGAGCCCTGGCCATGAGCACTCCTGTACCGCCCGACCTGGCCGGGGCGCCGCTGGACGACACCGACCGCCTGCTGCTGGAGCACCTCAGCCGCGACGGCCGCGCCTCCTACGCCGAGATCGGCCTGCTCGCCAACCTCTCGGCCACCGCCGTCCGCCGCCGGATCGACCGGCTGCGGGCCCGCGGCGTGGTCCGCGGCTTCACCGTGGTGCTCGACCCGGCGCTGCTCGGCTGGCGCACCGAGGCCTTCGTCGAGGTCTACTGCCGCGCCCGGACCTCGCCCGAGGAGCTGCTGGCCAGCCTGAGGCAGTTCCCCGAGGTGGTCGCCGCCTGGACGGTCACCGGCGACCCGGACGCGCTGGTCCACCTCCGGGCCGCCGACACCCGGCACCTGGAGGCCGTGATCGAGCGGATCCGCAAGGAGCCCGGCGTGCAACGCAGCCGTAGCTCGGTGGTCCTCTCCCGGTTGATCGGCTGACGTTTTCCGTTTCCGGCGCGCAGGATTCCTGCGTACGGCCCCCGAAAACGCCGGAAAGCTGCCCCGTGCGGCCCCGTTCCGACGCGCGCCCGTGCCCCCCCGCTGCCTACGCTGATCATGTCCGGACACCCCCTCAGTACCGGGCGCCCCGACACCCTCAGCAGCGAGAGGCACACCCGTGTTCGCAGCCCCCGACCGCATGCACCGGCCCGACAACCAGCTGGTCGACCTCGTCTTCGACTACATGCGCGAGCGGCTGCAGTACAACCCCGTCCCGCTCGACCACCCCGGCGACGGCGAGCACCTGCGCCGCCACCTGGACGGCCTGCTGAACGCGCACGGCAACAACCCCGCGGACGTGCTCAAGCTCTACGACCACGAGCTCTCCCGCGCGGTGATCTCGGCCGACAGCCCGCGCTACCTGTCCTTCATCCCGTGCGCGCCGACCAAGGCCGCGCTGCTCTTCGACATGGTCGTCTCCTGCGCCTCGCTGCAGGGCATCTCCTGGCTGGAGGCGGCCGGCGCCATCGCCGCCGAGAACCAGGTGCTGCGGCTGATAGCGGACCGGGCCGGTCTGCCGGAGAGCGCCGGCGGCACCTTCGTCTCCGGCGGCTCGGCCGGCAACCTCTCGGCGCTGGTCGTCGCCCGCGACACCGCCCGCCGCAGGCTCGGCGTCGGCCCCGAGGCCCGGCTGCGGATCGCCGTCGCCGACCAGGTGCACTCCTCGGTGAAGAACACCTTCAACATCATCGGCGTCGAGGCCTTCGTGGTGCCGACCGTCGACCGCCGCTTCACCGGCGAGGCGCTGCGCGCCGCCCTGGCCGCCGACCCGACTGCGACCGATCCTGCTGGCTCGCCCGTGATCGCGGTGGTCGGCACCGCCGGTACCACCAACGAGGGCATCGTCGACGACCTGCAGGGCCTCTCCGAGGTCACCCGGGAGCGCGGCCTGTGGTTCCACGTGGACGGCGCCTACGGCGGCGCGGGCCTGTTCGCCCCCTCGGTGCGCGAGCGCTACAACGGCATCGAGCACGCCGACTCGTTCGTGGTGGACCCGCACAAGTGGCTGTTCGCCCCGTTCGACTGCGCCGCGCTGATCTACCGCAACCCGCAGCTCGCCCGCGCCGTGCACACCCAGGACGCCTCCTACCTGGACGTCCTGCACACCGAGGGCGACGAGTGGAACCCCACCGACTACGCCTACCACCTGACCCGGCGCGCCCGCGGCCTTCCGCTCTGGTTCTCGCTCGCGGTGCACGGCACCAACGCGTACACCGACGCCATCGAGACCGGCCTCGGGCTGGCCCGGGACACCGCCCAGGTGATCCGCGACAGCGAGCACCTGGAGCTGCTGCACGACCCGCAGCTCTCCGCGGTCTGCTTCCGCCGCAAGGGCTGGACCAACGAGGACTACTACCGCTGGTCCCAGCAGCTGCTCGCCGACCAGATCGGCTTCGTCACCCCCACCGGCTGGGACGGCGAGACGGTCGCCCGCTTCGCCTTCCTGCACCCGGGCACCACGATGGAGATGGTGAACGAGATCCTCGACACCATGAAGTGAGCCGGGCCCGAGAGAGCAGGGCTCACAGGAAGCCGCCGTTCGGCACGTACGGGCTCGGCGGCTTCATGCCCCGCACCGCCAGGTAGCCGCGGGTCTGCAGGCCGAGGCCGAGCTCCAGGCCGACGTCCACCGCCCACTCCTGCTCGGCGGTGAGGAACTCGACGCGGGCCTCGGTGCCCTCCGGGACGCGGGCCAGCGCCTCGCGCAGCAGGCGGGCGGCGATCCGCTTGGAGGTGGCGGCGAGGAGCATCACCTCGCCGCCGTCGCGGTAGCAGTAGCCGCTGCCGGCCAGGGCGTCGGCCACCAACAGCTCCTCGAAGTGGGCGAGCATGAACCCGTGGTCGACGCCGTGCGCCGAGCCGCGCAGCCGGCGGTCCACCGAGTCCAGCAGGTGCAGCTGGGTCGCGTTGCCCGGGTGCACCGGGATGTCGCCCGGGTCCACCAGACCGGACCGGTCGACGGCCCCGGTCAGCCGCATCGCCGGGTGCAGGGTGAACCCGGCCTTCCGGTACCGCCGGGCCGCGGCCGGCGACGGCGAGGCGCACAGCATCCCGCGCAGGCACCCCCGCCCGTACGCGGCGGCCCGCTCCAGCAGCAGCCGCCCGACCCCGTTGCCCTGGGCCTCCGGCCGGACCACGAACAGGGTGAGCACCCACAGGCCCTCCCGCCGCAGCGAGAGCGCCGCGCCCACCGGCTCGCCCTCGTGCTCGGCCAGCCAGCAGCCGTCCGGATCGGTCCGGGCGAGGTGCCGGGCCCGGGCGGCGTTGCGCACCTCGCGCCGCGCGCCCGCGGCGGTCACGGGCTCGTCGGGTGACCGCCCGTCGAGGTCGGCGAACGCGGCCCGGGCGACCGCCAGGACGGCTTCGGCGTCAGCCGCGGTGTCTCGGAGCGGGCGAACCATCACGGGGTCCATCCTGGTCCGCGGGCGGCCCCGCCGGGGGTGGTTTGCCCGGACGGGACCGTGACCACCCTCCGGCGGTGTGCGAGCATGGAGTGCGTGGGGGAGTGGGCGACGAAAACGTCCCCCGAACGCACCACCGACCGGAAATGAATCCGGGAGGCCGCTGGTTTGCACTGGCGGCACATACGTCGTCACAGACCGGGAGTAAGCATGACCGTCCAGGACGAGACCACCGTCGAGAGTGGCATCCTCCTCACCGATGCCGCCGCGGGCAAGGTCAAGGCCCTGCTGGACCAGGAGGGCCGCGACGACCTCGCGCTGCGCGTCGCCGTGCAGCCCGGTGGCTGCTCCGGCCTGCGCTACCAGCTGTTCTTCGACGAGCGCTCGCTGGACGGCGACGTCGTCAAGGACTTCGGCGGCGTCAAGGTCGTCACCGACCGGATGAGCGCCCCGTACCTGGGCGGCGCCACGGTCGACTTCGTCGACACCATCGAGAAGCAGGGCTTCACGATCGACAACCCGAACGCCACCGGCTCCTGCGCCTGCGGCGACTCGTTCAGCTAAGCCCGAACGACCACGAGGGCGGCCCCGGTCACACCGACCGGGGCCGCCCTCGTGGCATGTCCGGGGCCGGTGGCTAGCGCGGCCCGCCGGCCGGCTCCGTGACGTTCGGCGAGAGCTGCTGCCCGGTGGCCAGGTCGACCACCGCGCCGCTCTTCACCGGCTTGGTCAGCGTCGCGGTCACCGACTGCTCCTTGATCACCTGCGGGCAGGCCTGGCCGCGCGGCGCCGTCTGGGTGATCACCACCCGGACCTTCAGGATCGGAGGCGTGTCCTCCTCCACCTTCAGCCCGTACTTGTCGCAGATCCCGGCCTCGAAGAAGACCGTGATCGAGGTCGGGCTCTGCAGCCGGTACCCGGTGGCGGGGATCTTCACCGCGGTCGGGTCCGGCTCGCCGACCGCTATGCCCGGCGTCGTGGGCTGCGGGGTCGGCTGCGAGGCGCTCGCCGACGGCGCGGGCGACGCGCTCGCGGACGGGCTGCCCGGCGCCGGCGAGGACGGGGCACTGCTGCTCGGAGATCCGCTCACACTCGCTCCCGCGCTCGACGCCGAACCGCCCGACCCGCTCCCGCACGCGGTCAACACGCCGGCGGCCAGCAGTGCACCCGCCATGACGGCGGCCCGGCGGCGGTTCGAGGTGGTCCTGTGCTCGTCCATGATCTGCGTTCCTCCCGAGGGTCGTGCAGCGCGCTGCGGCGGCACTGCCCGGGTTTGACGTGCTCGGGAGGAACTCGGTTCCGTCCGGGTGCCGCGGCCGGGGTCAGCCGCCGTACTCGGCCATCCCCGCGACCACTCGGCGGGCCTCGGCCGGCACCCGTACCCCCGTCGACAGCGGCGGGTACGGCTCGGGCCGGGCCTCCGCCTGCGGCCAGAACCGGATCAGCCGGCGCGAGGAGGAGAGCAGCAGTTCGAGGGAGTCCGGGTCGGCGTCGCCGCGCGAGGTGCTCGGGATCCAACCGGCGGAGTGACTGGGCTTCATCGGTTCAACGCTCCGATCGCCGGGCCGCGGCCACGCTGCCGCGGACCTCAAGAGGGCGGGCGGAAAGGTCCCACCGCTGTCGACCCTAGGCCGACCCGTCGCGACAGACCAGGTCTACTCCGGGGTAGTACCTGTTCGGGGCGTACCGGCCGCCCGGTCGCCGCCCTGTACCGTGGGTGAGTTGTTGCCGCAGCTCTCGGCCCCTCCGGGCCGCCCAAGGAGACCCCCGTGCGTATCGCCGTCGCCGGCTCGATCGCCACCGATCACCTCATGACCTTCCCCGGCCGGTTCGCCGATCAGCTGGTCGCCGAGCAGCTCCACACCGTCTCGCTCTCCTTCCTGGTGGACGCGCTCGACATCCGCCGCGGCGGCGTCGCCCCGAACATCGCCTTCGGCATGGGCGTGCTCGGCCTGCGCCCGATCCTGGTCGGCGCCGCCGGTGCCGACTTCGAGGAGTACCGCAGCTGGCTGGAGCGCCACGGCGTGGACTGCGACTCCGTGCACATCTCGGAGACCCGCCACACCGCGCGCTTCATGTGCACCACCGACGAGGACCACAACCAGATCGCGTCCTTCTACACCGGCGCGATGGCCGAGGCCCGGCAGATCGAGATCAAGCCGATCGCCGACCGGGTCGGCGGGCTGGACCTGGTGCTGATCGGGGCGGACGACCCGGCCGCGATGGTCCGCCACACCCAGGAGTGCCGCACCCGCGGGTTCGCCTTCGCCGCCGACCCCTCCCAGCAGCTCGCCCGCCTGGAGGGCGACGACATCCGGGAGATCGTGGACGGCGCCGCGTACCTGTTCACCAACGAGTACGAGGCCGCGCTGATCGAGACCAAGACCGGCTGGAGCGCGGAGGAGATCCTCGACCGGGTGGGCACCCGGGTCACCACGCTCGGCGCGAAGGGCGTCCGCATCCAGCGCAAGGGCGAGCCCGACATCACCGTCGGCTGCCCGGCCGAGGAGCGCAAGGCCGACCCCACCGGCGTCGGCGACGGCTTCCGCGCCGGCTTCCTCGCCGGCCTCTCCTGGGACCTCGGCCTGGAGCGCGCCGCCCAGATTGGCTGCATGCTCGCCACCCTGGTGATCGAGACCGTCGGCACCCAGGAGTACGAGCTCCGCCGCGGCCACTTCATCGAGCGCTTCACCGAGGCCTACGGCGAAGCCGCCGCCGCCGAGGTCACCGCCAAGCTCGCACGGTGATGCAACCAGGGGCTCGGGGAACTGAGCCCCTGGTGTCAGAACGATCGTCGGACCGTGAAGCGAGTGCCCTCCGCGCCCAGGTACTCCTGGCCCCGCATCTCGCACCAGGCCGGGATGTCCAGCCGGGCCGCCGCGTCGTCGGCGAGCACGACGACCGTGCCGCCGACCGGGACGTCCCCGATCCGCTTGGCCAGCTCGATCACCGGGATCGGGCAGCGCTTGCCCAGGGCGTCGACGACGAGGGTCCCGACCGTGGGCTCCGGCGCGGGGAGGTCGAGGCCGAGCGGGGCGCGGACGCCGGCGACGATCCCAGGCAGGACGTCGAGGAAGCGGTCGACCGCCTCCTCCGCCACCCCGAGCGGTAGCGAGACGCGGACGTTGCCCTCGGTCAGGACACCCATCGCGGCGAGCACGTGGCTCGGTGTCAGGGTGCTCGACGTGCAGGACGAGCCGGAGTTGACGGCGAAGCCGGCCCGGTCGAGCTCGCCCAGCAGCACCTCGCCGTCCACGTACAGGCAGGAGAAGGTGACCAGGTGCGGCAGCCGGTGGACGGGGTCGCCGACCACCTCCACCTCGGGCACGGACCCCGGGACCCGGGCCCGGATCCGGTCGACCAGCGCGCGCAGCCTGGCGTCCTCGGCGGCCGCCTCGGCCCGCACCGCCCGCAGCGAGGCGGCCGCCGCGACGATCGCCGGCACGTTGACGTACCCGGGCACCCGGCCGCGCTCCCGCTCGTCGGCGGGCAGCGGCGAGGACCAACGGACGCCCTTGCGGACGGCGAGCACCCCGACGCCCGCCGGGCCGCCCCACTTGTGCGCGCTGGCGGTCAGCAGCGACCAGCCGCCGGGCAGCGCCGCCCGGCCCGCGCTCTGCGCGGCGTCGACCAGCAGCGGGACCTCGCCGAGCAGTTCGGCGGTCTCGGTGACCGGCTGCACCGTGCCCACCTCGTGGTTGGCGGACTGCAGCACCGCCAGCGCGGTGTCCGGCCGGAGGGCGGCGGCGAAGGCCCCGGGCGTCACCCGGCCGTGCCGGTCCACGCCGACCGCGGTGACCGAACCGCCCTCGGCCTCGTGCCGCTCCGCGACGTGCAGGACGCTGGAGTGCTCCACCGCCGAGTGCACCAGGTGCGCCCCGCGCCGCCGGTTGCCGCGCAGCGCGCCGAGCATGCCGAGCTGGACGGCCTGGGTGCCGCTGGCGGTGAAGGAGATCTCGTCGGGCCGGGCGCCGAGCGCCTCGGCGACGGTCTCCCGGGCGGCGTCCAGCAGCATCCGGGCCTGACGGCCCGACCGGTAGAGCCGGGCCGGGTCGGCCCAGCCCTCGTCGAGCGCGGCGGTCAGCGCCTGCCGCGCGACGGGGTGGAGCGGGGCGGTTGACGCGACGTCGAAGTAGTGCACGGAACCCATCCAATCAGGCGTACCGGAAAGGCCCCGGACGGGCTCCCGACGGTCCGTCACCCGCGTGTCGCAATAGCCTCCCCCGATCGGGCGTGCGACCCTCTTACGGCTGCGATGACCTGCGACTCCACCCCTGCGGGGGCTGATCGGGTACCCAGGCGGCGCGTTAGCGGGGGCTGCTCGTGAGTGCCGCATAAGGATGGAGTAGCGTTTGGCCCGCATAAGCATTCAAACCGTGCCCGTGACCGGGTCGCCGGGGAGGACTCGACTCCCGGGGTGATGCGAGTCGCGGGCGAGACTTCGGGAAGGCGCTACGTGAGTCCCAACGGCTCCGACCGCTCGCCGCGGCGCACGATGCGGCGGAAGCTGCCTCAGGCGCTGGCACTGGGCCTCGTCATCGCGACCGCCACCGGCTGCTCGGCCAACGACCTCCCCAGGCTTGGCCTCCCGACGCCCGTCACCAAGGAAGGCCCCCTGGTCCTCCACATGTGGCAGGGCTCGTGGATCGCGGCACTGGTGGTCGGCGCACTGATGTGGGGTCTGATCCTCTGGAGCGTGATCTTCCACCGGCGCAGCCGCACCAAGGTGGAGATCCCCGCTCAGACCCGGTACAACGTGCCCATCGAGGCGCTGTACACCGCGGTCCCCCTCGTCATCGTCTCGGTGCTGTTCTACTTCGTCGCGCGCGACGAGGCCCGCCTGACCGAGGTGTCTGCCAAGCCGCAGCACACCATCAACGTGGTGGGCTTCCAGTGGAGCTGGGCGTTCAACTACGAGAACTCCGAGATTCCCGACCCGTCGAGCACGACCGCCGCGTACGACGTCGGCACCCCGCAGAACGAGCCGACGCTCTACCTGCCGGTGAACGAGTCGGTGAAGTTCCGCCTCACCTCGCGGGACGTCATCCACGACTTCTGGCCGATCGACTTCCTGATGAAGATGGACGTCGTGCCCGGTGTGACGAACGAGTTCGAGGTCACCCCGACCGCGCTCGGCACCTACCGGGGCAAGTGTGCGGAGCTGTGCGGTGTCGACCACTCGCGCATGCTCTTCAACGTCAAGGTCGTGACGCACGACGAGTACGAGCAGCACCTCAAGGAGCTGCGGGCCAAGGGCCAGGCCGGCGCGGTGCCTTCCGGCATCACGGGCATTGAAGGTGAGAAGTGACTATCCTCAACGAGCCCGCTGCGGCCGGCGGGGGCTCCGGGGCCGTCACGGCCGGCGCCCAGCGCGTCCGCAAGCCGGGCAACGCGATCATCAAGTGGCTGACCACCACTGACCACAAGACGATCGGCACGATGTACCTGGCGACCTCGTTCGCCTTCTTCCTGATCGGTGGCGTCCTCGCCCTGGTCATGCGCGCCGAGCTGGCCCGTCCGGGGACGCAGATCCTCTCGAACGAGCAGTTCAACCAGGCGTTCACCATGCACGGCACGATCATGCTGCTGATGTTCGCGACCCCGCTCTTCGCGGGCTTCGCGAACTGGATCATGCCGCTGCAGATCGGCGCCCCCGACGTCGCCTTCCCGCGCCTGAACATGTTCGCCTACTGGCTGTACCTGTTCGGCTCGGTCATCGCGGTGGCCGGCTTCCTCACCCCGCAGGGTGCGGCGGACTTCGGCTGGTTCGCGTACTCGCCGCTGTCGGACGCGGTCCGCTCGCCGGGCATCGGCGCCGACATGTGGATCATGGGTCTGGCCTTCTCCGGCTTCGGCACGATCCTCGGTGCGGTCAACTTCATCACCACCATCATCTGCATGCGCGCGCCCGGCATGACGATGTTCCGGATGTCGATCTTCGTCTGGAACGTCCTGCTGACCGCCGTGCTGGTGCTGCTGGCCTTCCCGGTCCTCGCCGCCGCGCTCTTCGCGCTGGAGGCCGACCGCAAGTTCGGCGCGCACGTCTTCGACCCGGCCAACGGTGGCGCCATGCTGTGGCAGCACCTGTTCTGGTTCTTCGGTCACCCCGAGGTGTACATCATCGCGCTGCCGTTCTTCGGCATCGTGTCGGAGATCGTCCCGGTCTTCAGCCGCAAGCCGATGTTCGGCTACTCCGGCCTGATCGCGGCCACCATCGCGATCGCCGGTCTGTCCGTGACGGTGTGGGCGCACCACATGTACGTCACCGGCCAGGTGCTGCTGCCGTTCTTCTCCTTCATGACCTTCCTGATCGCGGTCCCGACCGGTGTGAAGTTCTTCAACTGGGTCGGCACCATGTGGAAGGGCTCGCTCAGCTTCGAGACCCCGATGCTGTGGACGATCGGCTTCCTGGTCACCTTCCTCTTCGGTGGTCTGACCGGTGTGCTGCTGGCCTCCCCGCCGATCGACTTCCACGTCTCGGACTCGTACTTCGTCGTCGCTCACTTCCACTACGTGGTCTTCGGCACCGTCGTCTTCGCGATGTTCGCCGGCTTCCACTTCTGGTGGCCGAAGATGACCGGCAAGATGCTGGACGAGACCCTCGGCAAGATCACCTTCTGGACGCTGTTCATCGGCTTCCACACCACCTTCCTGGTCCAGCACTGGCTGGGTGCCGAGGGCATGCCGCGTCGCTACGCGGACTACCTCGCCTCGGACGGCTTCACCACGCTGAACACCATCTCGACCATCGGCTCCTTCCTGCTCGGCCTGTCGATCCTGCCGTTCCTCTACAACGTCTGGAAGACCGCCAAGTACGGGGAGAAGATCGAGGTCGACGACCCGTGGGGCTACGGCCGTTCGCTGGAGTGGGCCACCGCCTGCCCGCCGCCGCGGCACAACTTCACCACGCTGCCGCGGATCCGCTCCGAATCCCCGGCGTTCGACCTGCACCACCCGGAGATCGCGGCGCTGGACTACCTGGAGAACCACGGTGAGCCGGCCAGCCACTTCGCCGGGGTGACCCCCGCGCAGTACGACCGTCCCGAGCTGGGCAAGGGCAAGAAGGAGGGCGACGCCTGATGAAGGAGCAGGGCAAGATCTTCATGGGCTTCGCCGCCTTCATCCTGGTGATGGCGGTCGTCTACGGCCTGTGGACCATGAACTCCGACACGGGTCTGGAGGCGGCCGGCACCACCGCGCTGTTCCTCGCGTTCGGCCTGTGCGCCTTCATCGGCTTCTACCTCGGCTTCACCGCCAAGCGGGTCGACACCGGTGCCGGTGACAACCCCGAGGCCGAGGTCGCGGACGACGCCGGCGAGGTGGGCTTCTTCGCTCCGCACAGCTGGCAGCCGCTGTCGCTGGCCATCGGTGGCGCCCTCGCCTTCCTGGGTGTCATCTTCGGCTGGTGGCTGCTCTACTGGTCGATCCCGATCATCCTGGTCGGCCTGTACGGCTGGGTCTTCGAGTTCTACCGGGGCGAGAACCAGAACCAGTAGGTTCCCCTCGCACCACGGCGGGCCGGGCTTCCCTTCGGGGGGCCCGGCCCGCCGCCGTTCCCCCGGAAGGATCAGTCGGAGTGCCGAACGGATGAGCCGTTCATACGCTTCGAGTCAGATCGGACCCAGGGAGGTTCCGTTGAACGGCACTCGAACAGGTCGAATAGGCACCAGCACTCGTTCCCTCGCGGTGGCCATGCTCGTTCTGACGCCGCTCGTGGCCTGCTCCGCGGAGAGCACAGGCGGGAACGAGACGGCGGTCACCACCTTCCACCAGGTCGACGCCGCCGGATTGGTGCACACCTCCGCGGCCGGGCTGGTCGATCCCTCCCAGCCCTTCACCGTGACCGCCGAGCCGGGTGCCCGGATCACCGACGTCACGGTCACCGGGCCGGACGGACAGGTGGTCGCCGGAGAGCTCGCCGCCGACCAGCAGAGCTGGAAGACCACCGGCCATCTGAGAGCCGGAACGAGCTACACCGTGAAGGTCGCCGCCGACGACGGCAAGGGCGGCCGCGGCGAGACCACCGCCACCTTCACCACCCAGCAGGCGCAGAACCTGCTCACCGCCGAGCTCGGCCCGGACTCCTCCGGCAGCGGCGTCTACGGCGTCGGCCAGCCGCTCACCGTGAAGCTCTCCGAGGCGGTCAAGGACCCGGCGGCCCGCCAGGAGGTCGAACGCGGCCTGACCGTCGTCTCCCAGCCCGCCGTGACCGGCGCCTGGTACTGGGTGGACGACAAGGAGCTGCACTTCCGCCCGCAGGAGTACTGGCCCGCCAACGCCACCGTGAAGCTGTCCTTCGACCGGGCGGGCGTCCGGATCTCCGACGGCGTGTACGGCGGCGAGGCGCAGACCCTGTCGCTGAAGACCGGCGACCGGGTGGAGGCGGTGGTCGACGCCGCCGCGCACCAGCTGACCTACCGCCGCAACGGGCAGGTGGTGAACACCATCCCGGTGACCACCGGCAAGCCCGGCTTCTCCACCCGCAACGGCATCAAGGTGGTGCTGGGCCAGGAGGCCGACGTCCGGATGAGCGGCGAGACCATCGGCATCGCGGCGGGCAGCAGCGAGTCCTACGACCTGGACGTGAAGTGGGCGACCCGGGTCACCTGGAGCGGCGAGTACGTGCACGCCGCGCCCTGGTCGGTGGGCTCCCAGGGCAAGGACAACGTCAGCCACGGGTGCACCGGCATGTCGACCGAGAACGCGCACTGGTTCTTCCAGAACACCCGGGTGGGCGACATCGTCCAGGTGGTCAACAGCAAGGGCCACGAGATGGAGCCGTTCGGCAACGGCTTCGGCGACTGGAACGTCCCGTGGGCCGAGTGGGTGAAGCACAGCGCGCTCGGTGCCCCGGTCTCCACGGCGGCGACCACCGGGAACGGCGTGCAGAGCGCGCTGGTGCCGCAGCCCTAGGAACGCTGCCGGTAGGCGACGTCCAGGGCGGTGAGCACGGACGCCTGGGCCTCCTCCAGGGAGAGGCCCAGGCGTTCGGCGCGCTCGGCGTAGGCGGCGGCCGCGGCGGCGGCCAGGCGGTGCGCGGTGTCGCCGGTGGCGGCGACCAGGGTGCCGCGCCGGCCGTGGGTCTCCACCACGCCGTCCGTCTCCAGCTCGCGGTAGGCGCGGGCCACCGTGTTGGCGGCCAGCCCCAGCTGCTCGGCCAGCGCGCGGACGGTGGGCAGCTTGGTGCCGACCGGCAGCGTGCCGGTGCGGGCCTGCTCGGCGACCGCGTGGCGGATCTGCTCGTACGGGGGCGTGGGGGAGTCGTGGTCGATCGTCAACTGCATGAGGGTGGCTCCGCTCCTGGAATGCGCTGAGGGCCCCCTCGGCGAGGGGGCCCTCAGGCTGTGGCGATCAGTGGCTGATCAGTGGTGGCCGTGGCCGCTGGTGATCTCCGCGTGCTCCTCGGCGGTCGGCTTGGCGATCTGGGCGGACTCGCCGTAGAAGCCCTCGGAGAGCTTCGAGCGGGTCTTGGCCACGACGCCGGCCTTGCGGGCGACACCGTTCTCGTCCACCGCGGCGGGCAGCTCGATCGGCTGCGGCTGCTCGTGCGCGGTGAGCTTGAACTTGTCCTGCGCCGAGAGCTCGGCGTGGACCTCGATGAACTCACCGTGCGGCAGGCGCTTGATGATGCCCGACTCGCGGCCGTGCAGCACCTTCTCCTTGTCGCGGCGCTGGAGACCGAGGCACCAGCGCTTGGTGATCACGAACACGACCACCGGGACGACGAAGAAGCCGATGCGGACCGCGTAGGTGATGGTGTTGATCGACAGGTGCAGGTGGGTGGCGATCAGGTCGTTGCCACCACCGGCGAGCAGGATCAGGTACAGCGAGATCCAGGCGGCACCGAAGGCGGTGCGGACCGGCGCGTTGCGCGGACGGTCGGCGATGTGGTGCTCGCGCTTGTCGTTGGTGACCCACGCCTCGACGAACGGGTACAGCCAGATGACGGCCAGCACCAGCGGGAAGACCATCAGCGGGATGAACACGCCCAGGTTGAGGGTGTGGCCGCCCCAGACCGAGATCTCCCAGCCCGGCATGACACGGATCAGGCCCTCGGAGAAGCCCATGTACCAGTCGGGCTGCGCGTCGGTGGACACCTGGTCCGGACGGTACGGGCCGTACGCCCAGATCGGGTTGACGGTGGCGATGGCCGAGATGGCCGCGATGACACCGAACACCAGGAAGAAGAAGCCACCGGCCTTGGCCATGTAGACCGGCATCAGCGGCATGCCGACGACGTTCTTCTCGGTCCGGCCGGGGCCCGCGAACTGGGTGTGCTTGTGGTAGAAGACCAGGATCAGGTGCGCCACCAGCAGGCCCAGCATGATGCCCGGGATGAGCAGCACGTGGATGGTGAAGAACCGCGGCACGATGTCGGTGCCGGGGAACTCGCCGCCGTACAGGAACATCGCCATGTAGCTGCCGACGATCGGCACCGCCAGGATCGCGCCCTCCATGAAGCGGATACCCGTACCGGAGAGCAGGTCGTCCGGGAGCGAGTAGCCCATGAAGCCGTCGAACATGCCGAGGAAGAGCAGGCCGGCGCCGAAGAGCCAGTTGATCTCACGCGGCTTGCGGAACGCGCCGGTGAAGAACACGCGCATCATGTGCACGAGCATCGCGGCGACGAACACGATCGCGGCCCAGTGGTGGATCTGACGGATCAGCAGACCACCGCGGACCTCGAACGAGATGTTCATGGTCGAGGCGTACGCCTCGGACATCCGGATGCCGTTCAGCGGCACGTACGAGCCGTGGTACACGGTCTCGGCCATGCTGGGCTTGAAGAACAGCGTCAGGTAGACACCCGTGAGGATGATGATGATGAAGGTGTAGAGGCAGATCTCACCGAGCATGAAGGACCAGTGGTCCGGGAAGATCTTGCGCAGGTTGGACTTGGCCAGGGTGTAGATGCCCAGGCGGCCGTCCACCCAGTCCGCGGCCGACTCCGCCTTGTTCGCGGGCTTGGCGCGGGTACTGCTCGGCTTGTTTGCACCGGTGCTGGTGCCGCTTGCGCTGCTCATCGCGGACGCTCCCAGTAGCTCGGGCCGACGGGCTCGTCGAAGTCGCCGGTGGCGACCAGGTAGCCCTGCTCATCGGTGGTGATCTTCAGCTGCGGCAGCGGGTGGCCGGCCGGGCCGAAGATGACGCGAGCGCCGTCCGCCAGGTCGAAGGTCGACTGGTGGCAGGGGCAGAGCGCGTGGTGGGTCTGCTGCTCGTACAGCGAGATCGGGCAACCGACGTGGGTGCAGATCTTCGAGTAGGCCAGGATGCCCTCGAAGCCCAGCTCACGGGACTGGTTGTCCTTGATGTCCTCCGGGGCGATCCGGACGAGCATCAGCGCGTCCTTGGCGATCTGCACCTGGAAGTCCTCGGCGTCCTCCTCCAGGCCCTCGGGCTTGGCGAAGGTGAGGGACCCCTGGATGATGTCCTCGGCCTTCATCGGCTTGTTGGTGTTCATGTTCACCAGCGCGATGGGGTTCTGCGGGGTCGCCTTGTCCCAACCGGTGTGCAGCAGCTTCTGCTCCGGCAGCGGGCCCAGGTCGCGCAGCAGCACGACACCGGAGAGCGGCACCAGGGCCATCGAGCCGATCAGCGTGTTGCGGAGCATCTTGCGACGGCCGAAGCCGGACTCCGCGGCACCCGTCTTGAACTGCTCGATGACGTCCGCGCGCAGCTCGTCGTCGGCCTCGATCGGGTGACGCTCGGCGGGCAGCTCGTGGTCCGACATCAGCGTGCGGGCCCAGTGGACCGCGCCCGCGCCGATGCAGAACAGCGCCACGCCGAGGGTCAGGCCCAGGGCGAAGTTGAGCGAGCTGACGTGGCCGATCGGGAAGATGTAGACGATCTCGTCGATCGGGAAGACCACGTACGAGGCGATGAAGCCGATGGTGGCCAGCATCGACACGATGAAGAGCAGGGAGACCTGGCGCTCGGCGCGCTTGGCGGCCCGCTCGTCGATGTCGGTGCGACGCGGCTCGTGGGCCGGCAGGCCCGGGTCGGCGAACGGGTCTCCGTGCGTGGCGACCGCGCCGTGGGAGGCGTCGTGCGCCTCGGGCATGTTGTCGGAAATGTCGTGGCTCATGACTTCTTGGCCTTGGTGGTGTGGGCGGCGACCCAGATCGCGATGACGATGAGGAGGCCGAGACCGAAGATCCAGCCGAACAGGCCCTCGGTCACCGGACCGAGGCTGCCCAGGGTCAGACCGCCGGGGTTGGGCTCGTCGTTGGTCGTGTGGCGGACGAAGGCCACGATCTGGCGCTTCTGCTCCTCCGGCATGGTGGTGTCGGGGAACGACGGCATGTTCTGCGGGCCGGTCTGCATGGCCTCGTAGATGTGCTTCGGGTCCACGCCGTCCAGCGAGGGCGCGTACTTGCCGTTGGTCAGGGCTCCACCCTGGCCGGCGAAGTTGTGGCACTGCGCGCAGTTGGTGCGGAACAGCTCGCCACCCGCCGCGATCTCCGCGCCGTTCACGGCCGGGTCGGTGGAGGGGGTGTACGCCTTCGGGCCGGGCGTGACCGGACCGGGGCCGAGCGAGGCCACGAACGCGGCCAGCTGGTCGATCTCGTGCTGCGAGTAGATGACCTTCTTGCGCGGGACCTGGGCGCCCGGCTGCTGCGCGGGCATGCGGCCGGTGCCGACCTGGAAGTCGACCGCGGCGGAACCGACGCCGACCAGGCTCGGACCGTCGGAGGAGCCCTGGCCGTTCAGGCCGTGGCAGGAGGAGCAGCCCACGGCGAAGAGCTTCTTGCCCTCGTCGATCGCGAGCGACTGCGCGGAGGTGTCGGCCTGCGCCTTCTCGGCGGGCGCGAACGCGGCGTACAGCCCCCCGGTGGCCGCCAGGGCGAGAAGTAGGACGACCAGCGCTGCCAGTGGGTGGCGCCGTCGTGCGGAGAGCTTTTTCACGGAATAACCCCGGTGTCAGGATCGGTCGACAGCCGGCCCGCCCCGACGTCCCGGCGGCTGAGACCGGGTCAGGGGCGTGGTCGGCTGGTTACTTGATCAGGTAGATGGTCGCGAACAGGCCGATCCACACGACGTCGACGAAGTGCCAGTAGTACGACACCACGATCGCGGCGGTGGCCTGCTCGTGCGTGAAGCGCCGCGCCGCGTAGGTCCGTCCGAGGACCAGCAGGAAGGCGATCAGACCACCCGTCACGTGCATACCGTGGAAGCCGGTGGTCAGGTAGAAGACCGTGCCGTACGGGTCCGAGGACAGCGACAGGCCGTCCTTCTTGACCAGCTCGGTGTACTCGAAGATCTGCCCGCCGATGAAGATCGCGCCCATCACGAAGGTGATGTAGAACCACGAACGGAGCTTCTTCACGTCACCGCGCTCGGCGGCGAAGACGCCGAGCTGGCAGGTGAGGGAGGAGAGCACCAGGATGATGGTGTTCGTCAGGGAGAACGGCACGTTGAGGGCTTCGGCCTTCTCGTGCCAGTACTCTGCGCCCTTGACGGAGCGGAGGGTGAAGTACATCGCGAACAGGGCCGCGAAGAACATCAGCTCCGAGCTCAGCCAGACGATGGTTCCCACGCTGACCAGGTTCGGCCGGTTGACCGCTCCGTGCGCGTGTCCGGTTTCTGTTGCTGTTGCTGTCGCCACGACGGACATTATGTCGGTCCCTTATTCCGTCTTCACGCCGGGGGGTCTCCCTCGGAGTGTCCGGTGCGTGCGGTATGCCCACCTGGGGCTCCGTCCGTTTTCTGATGGTTGTTCGGTCTGGCGGTGGCGGCGTCCCCCGGGCGGGTGACCGGTGGGCGTGGCGCGTTGAAGGAGATCGCGTCAGGGGCTCACGGGCGGGGGTGCGCGGGAGTAGCATCCGGAGTGAACGTGGTCCGGATCACACTGGGCCGTTCGGAGCGGCACATATAAGAGGACGAGCACCCGGGAGCAGGGCCCATGGCGCACACGACCGACGAGACGCTCACCGTTCTCGTCTACAGCGACGACCGCAACACCCGCGAGCAGGTCACCCTGGCGCTGGGCCGCAGGCCCGCCGCGGACCTCCCCGCGATCGAGTACCTGGAGTGCGCCACCACCCCGGCCGTGCTGAAGGCGCTGGAGCGCGGCGGTGTCGACCTCTGCGTGCTGGACGGCGAGGCCGTGCCGGCCGGCGGGCTCGGACTCACCCGGCAGCTCAAGGACGAGATCTACGGCTGCCCGCCGGTCCTGGTGCTGATCGGCCGCCCGCAGGA
This sequence comes from Kitasatospora sp. NPDC048365, assembly GCF_043200835.1. Lineage (NCBI taxonomy): Bacteria > Bacillati > Actinomycetota > Actinomycetes > Kitasatosporales > Streptomycetaceae > Kitasatospora > Kitasatospora sp. NPDC048365. The sequence goes on along the minus strand of NZ_JBICYJ010000014.1, from coordinate 84,519 downwards.
CTCCTGGCTGGCCGCCTGGAGCCGGGCCGACGCCGCCGTCTCGCACCCGGTCGACCCGGTGGCGCTGGCCTCGGCGGCCACCACGCTGCTGACCGCCCGCATGGCCCGCCGGACGCCCGCGCACCGCTGACGGTCGGACCTGTCTCACCTGGAGAGATGCGGGTCGGGAACGGCCCGCATCGCTCCCGTCGCTCTCGCTAGGCTGGCTCACATCCTTCCGGCGGCCTTCCGCCGGTACCGAGACGAGCTGGAGACGGCCATGGTGAACGTGCACTCTGCGAACGGCGGTAGCGACCCCGCGCAGGTGGTCCGCACCTGGCCGGACGTCCTGTCGGTCCTGCTCCGCGGCGAGGACCTCGACCGGGCGGACACCGCCTGGGCGATGGACCGCATCATGAGCGGCGAGGCCAGCCCCGCCCAGGTGGCCGGCTTCATGGTCGCGCTGCGGGCCAAGGGCGAGACCGTCGAGGAGATCTCCGGTCTGGTCGAGTCGATGTACGCGCACGCGGAGCCGCTGCACATCCCCGGCCCCGCGGTCGACATCGTCGGCACCGGCGGCGACCGGGCGAAGACCGTCAACATCTCCACCATGTCGGCGGTGGTCGCGGCCGCGGCCGGCGCCAAGGTGGTCAAGCACGGCAACCGGGCCGCCTCGTCCGCCAGCGGCGCGACCGACGTGCTGGAGAAGCTGGGGATCAGCCCCGACGTCAGCACCCGCCGGGTCGCCGAGATCGCCGAGGAGGTCGGGCTGACCTTCTGCTTCGCGGCCCGCTTCCACCCGGCGATGCGGCACGCCGCCCCGGCCCGACGGGACCTCGGGGTGCCGACCGCGTTCAACATCCTCGGCCCGCTGACCAACCCGGCCCGGGTCACCGCACACGCGATCGGCTGTTTCGACACCCGGCTGGCCGGGCTGATCGCCGGCGTGCTCGCCGCCCGCGGCGCGAGCGCACTGGTGTTCCGGGGTGACGACGGGCTCGACGAGCTGACGATCTCCACCACCTCGCACGTCTGGGTGGTGCGGGGCGGCACGGTCACCGAGACGCAGTTCGACCCGCGCGAGGTCGGGATCGAGCTGGTGGGCATCGAGGCGCTGCGCGGGGCCGACCCCGAGTACAACGCGGCCGTCGCCCGCCGGGTGTTCGCCGGCGAGCGCGGTCCGGTGCGCGACGCGGTCGTGCTCAACAGCGCCGCGGCGCTGGTCGCGCTCGACCTGACGGACGCTCCGCTGGCCGAGCAGATCGCCGCGGCGATGGAGCGCACGGTGGCCGCGATCGACTCCGGCGCGGCCGAGGCCACCCTCAAGCGCTGGGCCGAGGCGACCACCAAGTAGCCCTCGAACGACGCGTGGTCTTCGGGGGCTGCCGAGCCCCCGAAGATCATGCTAGGGTCTGGCACTAGGTCATGAGTGGCAGCGACAAGCCCCAGCTTGCTGTCCGGCAACCCTCCGTCCGTGGCGGGGTGCCCTGGGTGAAGACCGGGCTTCGCGGCGATCCGTCCGCGCGGCAAGCGCGGACCACCGGTCGATGCACCCCGGGGTCCTTACCCCAGGAGGAGTGCATCCCATGGCCGTTTCCACCGAGATCTGTGCCCCCCTTGCCGTGCTCGGCCACGACGTCCAGGTGCCGCTGGCCTCCGGCGAGAAGGTCGGCTACGCCGCGCTCGACTACGCCGCCAGCGCGCCCGCCCTGCAGCGGGTCTGGGACGACATCGCCGCCTACGCCCCGTACTACGGCAGCGTGCACCGCGGCGCCGGCTACCTCTCGCAGCTGTCCACCGACCTGTTCGAGCAGAGCCGCCGCACCGTCGCCGACTTCCTCGACCTGCGCGCGGGCGACCAGGTGGTCTTCACCCGGGCGACCACCGACTCGCTGAACCTGCTCGCCGGGGTGCTGCCGGCCGGCACCCGGGTGTTCGCCTTCGAGACCGAGCACCACGCCTCCCTGCTGCCGTGGCGCCGCGAGGGCCTGACGGTGTCGTACCTGCGCGCCCCGCGCTCGCACGCCGAGGCGGTCGCCGCCCTGGACGCCGCGCTGGCCGGGGCCCCCGAGGGCCCCAAGCTGTTCTGCGTCACCGGCGCCTCCAACGTCACCGGCGAGCTGTGGCCGGTCGCCGAGCTGACCCGGGTCGCCCACCGGCACGGCGCCCGGGTGGTGCTGGACGCGGCCCAGCTCGCCCCGCACCACCGGGTGTCGGTGCGGGAGCTGGACGTGGACTGGATCGCCTTCTCCGGCCACAAGCTCTACGCCCCGTTCGGCGCCGGGGTGCTGGCGGGCCGGGCGGACTGGCTGGACGCGGCCGAGCCGTACCTGGCCGGCGGCGGGGCGAGCCGGACGGTGGCGCGCGAGGTGGACGGCTCGGTCGCGGTGGAGTGGCAGCAGGGCCCGGCCCGGCACGAGGCCGGCTCGCCGAACGTGATCGGCGCCTACGCGATCGCCTCCGCCTGCCGGGCGCTGGGCGAGGCGGGCTTCGACGAGCTGGAGGCCCGCGAGCAGCAGCTGGTCGAGAAGCTGAAGAAGGGTCTGGCGGAGGTGCCCGAGGTGCGGGTGCTCAGCCTGTTCGGGGAGGACGCCGCCCGGGTCGGCGTGCTGTCGTTCGTGGTGAAGGGCTGGAACAGCTCGCACTTCTCGGCGGCGCTCTCCGCCGAGTACGGGATCGGCGTCCGGGACGGGCTGTTCTGCGCGCACCCGCTGGTGCGCACCCTGCTGGGCGGCGAGGAGGCCGCGCCGAGCGAGTGCGGGGCGCCGGAGCCGTCGCTGCCGGGCGAGCGGAGCCTGAACGCGATCCGGGTGAGCTTCGGCGCGGGCACCCCGGAGGAGCACGTGGACCGCTTCCTGGCAGCCGTCCGCGAGCTGGTCGCGGACGGCGCCAAGTGGACCTACCGCAACGAGGACGGCCGCTGCGTGGCCGACACCTCGGGCAGGTGAGCGGGGGCTACTCGTCCAGGCCGAGCGCGAAGGCCGCCTCGAGGTCGTGCTGCGAGTAGGTGCGGAAGGCGATCTGGGTCTCGGTGTGCGTGACGCCGGGCACCTTGTTCACCTGACCGGGGATCACCTCGGCGAGGTCCTCGTGACGGCGCACCCGGACCATCGCCACCAGGTTGCAGGAGCCGGTCACCGAGTAGACCTCGCTGACCCCGTCGATCGCGGCGACGGCCTCCGCGATCTCGGGGATCCGGTCGACGCTGGTCTTGATGAGGACGATCGCAGTGATCACTCTGGCGCTCCTGTAAACGGGGGTGCGGCCAGCGTATCGGCCGCCCTGTCGCCGCGTCTCCCGGTCGGCGGGCGGGCGGCCGGCGGGCCCGCGGTCCGCGGGCAGGCGGCCCAGGTGAACAGCCAGCCGGCGGTGAAGCCGATGACGTGCACCAGGTACGCGACGCCCGAGCCGCCGTCGCGCACCGACCACCACTGCAGGGCGAACCACAGGCCGAGCACCAGCCAGGCGGGGAAACGCAGCGGCAGGAAGAGCAGCACCGGCACCAGCGTGGTCACCCGCGCCCTCGGGTACAGCCGCAGGTACGCGCCGAGCACCCCGGCGATCGCGCCGGAGGCGCCGACCAGCGCCCGGACCGCGTCCGGGGTACGGGCCTCGGCCAGCGCGAAGCCGTACGTGGCGAGGTAGCCGATCGCCAGGTAGCAGAGCAGGAAACGGGCCCGGCCGAGCCTGCGCTCCACCCCGGGGCCGAAGACGAAGAGGAAGAGCAGGTTGCCCAGCAGGTGCAGCCAGCCCGCGTGCACGAACAGCGAGGTCAGCACCGAGAGCGCGGGCACCTTCCCCGGGGTGGGGGAGAGCACGCAGTCCGGGGTGACCGGGGCGATCTGCTGGAGGCGCTCGGCGGAGAGCGGCCGACGGTCGATCAGTTCGGCGGGGACGGCCCCCCAGCGGTGCTCGTAGCGCTGCTCGGCGCAGAGCCGGGCGGCCCCGGTGCCGTACAGCGGATTGACGCCGCTCGGACCGAGCAGCAGCACCAGCGCCGAGACGGCGATCAGCGCGTACGTGACCACGGGGGCCGGGCCCGGCCCGGGGGCGGGCGGAGCGGCCCGGTCGAGGACGGGGAGCACCATGCCGGGGAGCATTCCTCGGGGCCGCCCCGGCGACACCGCGGGGTGCTGCGGACGGGTGAAGTGTCCGCGCCGTGGACCGGTTCCCGGGCGCGTCGGTGCAGGCAATAGGCTTGGAGATCCGAGCCGGAACCCGCCGAGAGGACCCCTGGTGACCATCGCCGCGCCGACTGACGAGACCCGCTGGCGCTGCACGCTGTGCGGCAACCTGACCCGTTTCGACGTGACCCGCTCCTCCCGGGTGATCGACTTCGTGCACTTCGACCTGTCCGGCGACTCCAAGGTCGAGGAGACCGAGGTGCTGGCCGAGACCATCGAGTCGGTGCGCTGCCGTTGGTGCAACGCGGTGGACCAGGTCGAGCTGGTGGCCCGTCCGGGTGCCGAGGAGGCTGCCGCCGAGGGCGAGCAGCAGGCCTGACGCAGGCCCGTCCGGCGACCCCCGCCCCGCGTTCTGCCCCGTCCGGGGTGGGCCGCGGGGCGGACTCGTAGCGGGGGTGCTGTCGGTGGGGCAGGGTAGACGGGACAATTGCAGGGAGCGGTGAGTTCCAGGGCGTCGGCAACCGGCCGACCGGCACCGCCCAGTGATCAGGATCGGAGCCGACGACGTGGTGGAGGCAGCGAGCGGGCCGGCGGAGGGTTCCGGGCCTGCCGAGGAGCCGGCCGAGGTGCTGGACCGGCCGCTGCCCGAGGGGGTGCGGCGCCGGGTGGTCGGGATCGCCGCGGACGCGCTCGGCGCCATCCCGCCGGCCGAGCTGCCCGCCTCGCTGCGCCAGTACGCCAAGTTCACGCCGGCCCGCCGGGCCAAGTACGCGGCGACCGCGCTGGCCGCGGCACTGGAGGCCGAGCCGGCCTTCCGGCTGCGGATAGCCGAACGGCTGCGGCTCGGCCAGCCCGATCTGGTGAAGTCGCTGGAGGCCGGGTCGGTGCCCTCGGCCGCCGACCCGATGGACGTGGCGGCCGCCGCCTACCTGCTGCGCACGCCCGGCTGGACCCGGGTGGTCGCGGAGGCCGGCGAGGAGGCCGAGCGGGTCGACGCCGAGGGCGCGGCCGCCGAGGCCGGCCGCCTGGTGGAGAAGCTCCAGGCGGAGCTGGCCGAGGCGCGCGGCGCGGCCCGGGCCGAGCAGGAGCGCCACCGGGCGGACGCCGAGGGGGTGCGCCGCGAGGTGGAGTCGCTGCGCAAGCGGGTGCGGACGCTGGAGAGCGACACCCGGCGGGCGCAGGCGGAGGCCCGCAAGCTGCAGGCCGAGCTGGACGCGGCGCGGACCGCGGTGGCGACCGAGCGGAGCGCCGCGGAGTCCGAGGCGCGCCGGCTGCGGCACCGGGTCACCGAGCTGGAGGCGGCGGTGGAGGCCGGCCGCCGCTCGGCCCGCGAGGGCCGCTCGGTGGAGGACATGCGGCTGCGGCTGCTGCTGGACACGGTGCTGCAGTCGGCGCAGGGCCTGCAGCGGGAGCTGGCGCTGCCGGTCTCGCAGATCCGGCCGGCCGACCTGGTGGAGGCGGTGGTCCCGGGCTCGGCCTCGCCGAACGACGTGGCCCGCCGGGGCCTGGCGGAGGACGACCCGGCGCTGCTGGACCAGCTGCTGGCCATCCCTCAGGTGCACCTGGTGGTGGACGGCTACAACGTGACCAAGACCGGCTATCCGACGCTGCCGCTGGAGCAGCAGCGGCTGCGGCTGCTGGGCGGGCTGGCGATGCTGGCCCAGCGCACCCAGGCCGAGGTGACCTGCGTCTTCGACGGGCAGGACCTGGACGTGCCGGTGATCATGGCGCCGCCGCGCGGGGTGCGGGTGCGGTTCAGCCGGACCGGGGAGACCGCGGACGAGCTGATCCGCCGGCTGGTGCGGGCCGAGCCGGAGGGCCGTCCGGTGGTGGTGGTCTCGGCCGACCGGGAGGTGGCGGACGGGGTCCGCAAGGCCGGTGCCCGACCGGTCGCCTCGGTGCTGCTGCTGAATCGGTTGTCCCGGAGCTGAGCCGGGCTCAGGCGCTCCGTCGGTGCTGGTCGGGGCGCCTGGGTGGCCGCGATGTGTCGATCGCGTGAAGCCCGCCCGGGTTGGGAAGTTCGTGGGGGTAGGGGAGTGGCGCCGGAGCGCCGAGTTCACTAGGGTCTGGCGTCAAACCTATTTTCCGGACTATCGCCCGAACGGGTGAGTCCAGCTGGAAGAAGGAGCTACACCCTTGGCCTCCCACCGCCGTCCCAAGCAGCCGAGCCGTGCGCGGGTATCCGTGCTCACCGCTGCCGCCGCGACCGCGGTCGCCCTGTCGGCCCAGGTGAGCGCGCACGCCGCGCCCGCCCAGCCGAACAAGGACGAGGTGAAGGCCCAGGTCGACAAGCTCCTCGAGGAGCAGGAGCAGGCGGCCGAGAAGTACAACGGTGCCAAGGAGCGGGCCGACCAGCTGCACAAGCAGGCCGACCAGCTGCAGGACCAGATCGCCCGCAGCCAGGCCCAGATGACCGACCTGGCCGCCGGCCTCGCGGCGGTCGCGGCCGACGAGTACCGCACCGGCGGCGTCGACCCGTCGATGCAGCTGATGCTCTCCACCGACCCGGACAAGTACCTGGCGCAGGCCTCCAGCTTCGAGCAGGCCGCCAACACCCAGGCCGACACCCTCCGGACGCTCAAGGACCAGCAGCGCCGGCTGGACCAGCAGAAGCAGGAGGCCGCGGCCGTCCTCGCCGAGCTGGACAGCTCCACCCAGGCGCTGAACGACGCCAAGAACCAGGTCCAGGAGAAGCTGAAGGAGGCCCAGAAGCTGCTGAGCAAGCTCAGCGCCGCCGACCGGGCCGCGATCCTCGGCGGCGGTGCCGCCGCTTCCCGCAGCGACTCCCGCTACGACCTCTCCAGCCTGCCGCAGCCTGGCGGCTACGCCGGTGTCGCGGTCAACGCGGCGATGGGCAAGCGCGGTTCGGCGTACGTCTGGGGCGCCACCGGCCCGAGCACCTTCGACTGCTCCGGCCTGATGGTGTGGGCGTACAAGCAGGCCGGCGTCTCGCTGCCGCGCACCTCGCAGTCCCAGGCCTCGGTCGGCACCGGGGTGCCGCTGTCCGCCGCCCAGCCGGGTGACCTGGTCATCTACTACGGCGACGCCCACCACGTGGGCATGTACATCGGCAACGGCCTGGTGGTGCACGCGCCGCGCACCGGCGACGTGGTGAAGGTGATGGCCGTCGACACCCTCCCGATCAAGACCATTCGTCGGGTCTGACCGTTTCGCGCGGCTTCTGACGGGCTGTGACACGCCCGGACGCGTCGAGATCACCCTGTGATCTGCGACACGTCCGGGCGTTGTGTTTTCCGGGCTTATGATGCGAATAAATCAGCAGCCGGTAACTATGTGATCACAAGCGGTCATATTTGAAATCGAAATTGAGCCTCTTTCAGATTTTTTTCTGACAAGGATTTGAACGGATCACGGTTGGGTTACTAGGGTCATGCCTCGACCACCGTGAAGTCGATCGCCCAGCCCGGGCGACGGCGGAGGTCGCCGCCGAGTCCGAGAAGCAGCGGGGCAGCTGGTCTGCCCACGGGGAAGCCCCTGCGGGGGTGCTGTGGAACGGAGCCGGGGAACCACCAGTTCCTCCGGGGTGAATCGGCGCCAGGACGGCCGCGCGAGCGGGCGGGGAGGCGCCGTAGGGCAGCTCTTCGCCCGAACCCGTCAGCTCACCTGGTAGGCGGTGTGAGGAGAAGGAGTCCGCCTTCGTGGCGTCCCATCGTCGTCCCAAGCCCGTCGGCCGCGCCCGCATCTCGATCCTGACCGCCGCCGCCGCCACCGCGGTGGCGCTCTCCGCCCAGGCCGGTGCCCACGCCGACCCGGCGCCGACCAAGGACCAGGTCAAGCAGCAGGTCGACGAGCTCAACGAGCAGGCAGAGGTCAAGACGGAGGCGTACAACGCCGCCGTCGAGAAGCAGCAGACCCTGCAGAAGCAGGTCACCCAGCTCCAGGACCAGGTCGCCCGCCAGCAGGCCCAGGTGACCACGGTTCAGGACACCCTGGCCGGCATCGCCGTCGAGCAGTACCGCACCGGCGGCATCCCGCAGACCGTCCAGCTGATGCTCTCCAGCAACCCGGACGTCTTCCTCGGCGAGGCCGGCCGCCTCGACCAGGTCGGCGCCACCCAGGCGGACCTGCTGAAGGCCTTCAAGGACGAGCAGGGCAAGCTCGACCAGCAGCGCAAGGAGGCCGAGCAGAAGCTCGGCGAGCTGGACTCGACCACCAAGAGCCTCAAGGCCGGCAAGGAAGAGATCCAGGGCAAGCTCGCCAAGGCCCAGGAGCTGCTGAACTCGCTCACCCAGAAGGAGCGCGACGACCTCGCCGCCGCCGAGGCCAAGGCCGCCGCCAGCTCCCAGGCCGCCGCCGAGCGCGCCTCGCGCGACACGCCGCGGGCCGACCTGGCCCCCGCCGCCCCCGCCAACCTGCCGGCCGGCTCCGGCTACGCGGCCGCCGCCATCGCCGCCGCCCAGTCCAAGCTGGGCAGCTGGTACTCCTACGGCGCGGCCGGCCCGTCCACCTTCGACTGCTCGGGTCTGATGCAGTGGGCGTACGCCAAGGCGGGTGTCTCGATCCCGCGCACCTCGCAGTCCCAGGCGGGTGCCGGCACCAGCGTCGGCAGCAACATCGCCAATGCCAAGCCCGGTGACCTGATCATCTACTACGGCGACCAGCACCACGTCGGCATGTACGTCGGCAACGGCCAGATCATCCACGCGCCGCACACCGGCGCGCAGGTCCGCTACGAGTCGGCGACCGCGATGCCGATCAACCGGATCGTCCGGGTCTGACGCCCCGTGGCTCCCGAAGGGCCCGGTACCCCCATGGGGTGCCGGGCCCTTCGCACACCGGTCGGACTTCTGTCCGATTTGGGGTCAAATATTCGGTGGTGGAAGGGTTTGGACTAGATCGGGACGACTCGCTAGCCTCTGGCCCATGTCACTGCACCGCCGCCCCACCCTGCCGGGCGTCCAGCGGCTGGCCTGCGCGCTGGCCCTCACCGCAGCCGCGGCCAGCGCCATCGGCGTGACCGTCGCACCGGCCCAGGCCGAGCCGACCAGCAGGCAGGACGTCAAGGCCCAGATCGACCAGATCTACGACGAGGCCGAGCAGGCCTCCGAGAAGTACAACGCGGCCCAGGAACTCCAGCGCAGGCTCCAGGCCGAGACCTCCGCGCTGCAGGACCAGATCGCCTCCGGCCAGGAGGAGCTCAACCGGCTCCGCCAGGACCTCTCCGTGGTCGCCGCCGCCCAGTACCGCTCCGGCGGCATCGACCCCGGCATCCGGCTGATGCTCGACTCCGACCCGGCCGGCTACCTCGCCCGTGCCCGCTCCCTCGACCAGGCCACCGAGCGGCAGAACGAGACCCTGCGCCAGGTGCTCGACCGGCAGGGCCGGCTCGACCAGCGGCGCGCCGAGGCCACCGGCAAGCTCGCCGAACTCGACCGGGTCCGGCAGGCCCTCGCCGACTCCAAGGACGAGATCCGGCAGCGGCTGCTCAAGGCGCAGAAACTGCTCAACGGCCTCGGCACCGCCGAGCGCGCCCGGATGGCCGACGACGACGCCCGCGAGGCCGAGCAGCGCGTTACCCGGGGCACCGACCGGCTCGACCTCGGCACCCTGCCGCCCTCCTCCGACCGGGCCGCCGTCGCGCTCGCCGCCGCGATCAGCAAGATCGGCTCCCCTTACGTGTACGGATCCACCGGCCCCCGTGCCTTCGACTGCTCCGGTCTGATGTACTGGAGCTGGAGGCAGGCCGGAGTGACCCTGCCCCGCACCTCGCAGGCCCAGGCCTCCGCCGGCCGGCGGATCAGCCTCGCCGAAGCACGACCGGGAGACCTGGTGATCTTCTACAGGGACATGCACCACGTCGGCATGTACGCCGGCGGCGGTGTCGTCGTGCACGCGCCCTACCCGGGCGCGCCGGTGCGGTACGAGAGCGTCAACGCGATGCCCGTCACCGGGGTGGTGCGGGTCTGAGCTCCACGGATCCCGCGGCCGACGGCCGGCCCCCCCCCCGGCCGGGGGCGGGCCGGCCGCTGCTGTCGCGCCGCGCCGCTCTGCTGCTGGCCGCCGGCGGCCTGGCGCAGCTCTCGCTGCCCCGGGTGACCGCCCCCGCGCCGGTCGGCGTCCCGCTGCCGACCGTTCCGTCCTCCGCCGGCTCGACCGGGTCGCCGTCCGGCCCGGCGGCCGGCCCGTCGCTCGGCCGGGCGGAGCTGGACACGCTGCTCGCCGCCCGGGCGGCCGCGCTGCGCACGGGTGACCGGGCGGCGCTGCTCGGCGGCTCCGCGCCCGGCGCGGCCGAGGCGCAGGCGGCCCTGCTCGGGCGGACGGCGGGGGTGCCGTTCGCGGAGCTGGCCTACCGGGTCGGTCCCTCGTTCACCGAGCCGGGCCCGCAGGCCGTCTCCGCCTCGGTGGCCGTGGAGCTCGCCTTCCGGCTCGCCGGCGTCGACGACTACCCGGCGGTGCTGCAGCGGAAGGTCGACCTGGTCCGGGACGGCGGGCGCTGGCTGGTGGCCGGCGAGGAGCCGGTCGGGTCGGCGGCCCTGTGGGACCTCGGCGGGACGGTGCGGACCGCCTCCGGCAAGCGGTGCCTGGTGCTCGGGGTGGCCGACGCCGACGCGCTGGGCGAGGTCGCGGGCCTCGCCGACCGGGCCGTGCCCGCGGTCGGCGAGGTCTGGGGCGCCGGGTGGGGCGGGCACCTGCTGCTGGAGCTCGCCGAGACCGAGGAACAGTTCGCCCGGCTGCTGGACGTGCCCGCCGACACCTACCGGGGCATAGCCGCGGTCACCCTGGCGATGGCGGGCGCGCCGGTGCGGACGCCGGCCGACCGGGTGCTGGTCAACCCCGAGGCGTACCGGGACCTGAGCGAGCTCGGCCGGCGGGTCGTGGTCACCCACGAGGCCACCCACGTGGCCACCCGCGCCGACACCCGTGCCTGGACGCCGCTGTGGCTCTCCGAGGGCGTCGCCGACTGGACGGCGTACCGGGAGAGCGGGCGGACCGCCCGGCAGATCGCGCCGGAGCTGGCGGCCGAGGTCCGGGCCGGGCGGGTGCCGACCGCGCTGCCGGACGACGCGGCCTTCGCCGCCGGGGCGGCCGGGATCGCGCAGGCGTACGAGATGTCGTGGCTGGCCTGCGACCTGGTCGCCCGGCAGTACGGGGGAGCGACGCGCCTGGTGGCGCTCTACCGCGCCGTCGCCGCGGCCGGGGCGGGCCAGCTGGAGAAGGCGTTCCGCACGGAGCTGGGGATCGGCGTCGCGGAGTTCACCCGGCAGTGGGCCAAGGACCTGACCGCCCGCCTCGGCTGACCACGCCCGGCGCGGCCGGGCGGGCCGGGTCAGGCGGTGTGCAGGAGGGGTTCGAGTTCGGCGGCGGTGATGAAGCTGGTGTGGGTGCCGGCGGTGGTGCAGGCGTGGGCGCCGGCGAGGGTGCCGGCACGCATGGCGGTGGTGTGGGGGCGGCCGGCGAGGTGGGCGGCGAGGAAGGCGGCGACGAAGGAGTCGCCGGCGCCGTTGGTGTCGACGATCGGGAGGCCGGGGTCCAGCGCCGGGTGGTGGCGGACGGTGGGGTCCTCGCGGGTGAGCAGGTAGCTGCCGTCCGCGCCCGCGGTGGCGACCACGACGCGGGCGACGCCGTCCGCGAGGATGCCGCGCATGATCTCCTCCGGCCGGCCGCCGCAGCCGGCGGCGGAGAGGAACACCAGGTCGGAGCGGAGCGCGTACCAGCGGTGGTGCTCGTTGCGGCCGTCCCAGGCGTGCAGGTCGGTGGAGGAGCTGAGGCCGAGCGCGCGGACGTCGTCGTACATGTCGCGGGTGACGCCGGTGATGGAGAGGTGGACGTGCCGGGCGCGCCGCAGGTGGGGGAGGTGGAACGCGCGGGGCAGTCGCAGGTCGGCCGGGTGCCGGCCGTCGTAGAAGGAGAACCGGCGGCCGCCGGCGTCGACCAGGTTGACCCCGCGCGGGGTGCCGGCGGGGGAGACCAGGTGGCTGAAGTCGAGGCCGCGGCGGCGGTACTCGGCGAGGACGAGTTCGCCCTGCGGGTCGTCGCCGAGGAAGTCGATCAGCTTGGTGCGCAGGCCGAGGGCCTGGCAGCCGAGGGCCACGCCGTTGCCGGTGTGGCCGACGTAGTCGACCACCGGCGGGACGCCGACGGAGTCGCCGGCGGGGATCTCCAGGGAATCGACGCGGACGATGGTGTCGACCCCGACACCGCCGGCGATCAGGACGTCGTACGCGATCTCGTGTTCGGGCATGCCGAAGATCGTGCCAGCGCGCCCACCGGGCCCGCAAGAACTTGCTGAAACTTTCAGGTGGTGGCTCGCCCGGCCGGCTGGCCCAGGTCGTCCAGCAGGGCCTGCTCGTACGCGATCCCCGGGCGGACCGGGTAGCCGGCCACCGGCTCGACGGCCGGCAGGACCACGGTCGGGTCGGCGTCGGGGCGGCGGGTGGAGCGCCACAGCCGGCGGCAGGAGACCAGGGTGGCGGCGAGCAGCAGCAGGTTGCGGGCGCTGAGCACCAGGACGCCCCAGAACTGGCTCTTGTGCACCTGCCCGAACAGCACCGGGAACTCCAGCGTGGTGAGCACGGTGGCGATCAGGATCAGCACCGCCACCGGCCGCTGGCTGGTGCCGCGCACGGTCAGGCAGACGGCGGTCAGGCCGATGATCCAGACCAGGTACTGCGGGGAGATCACCCGGCTGGTCACGGTGAAGATCAGCAGCGCGGTGAGCGCCGCGTCGTACGTGGTCGAGGCCTGCCAGCGGCCCGCGCGCAGGCGCCACAGCAGCAGCCAGCCGAAGCCGGTCACGGTCAGCGCCACCATCACCTTGGAGACCACCGGCACCCACGGACCGAGCATCTCGACCGAGCCGTAGTTCATGGTGACGGTGCCGTGCCAGTTGCCGGTCAGCCGCGCGAAGTGCAGCGGCAGGGCGCCCAGCGACTCGATCTCGATGCCGCGCTCGGTCTGGAACTTCAGGAACTCGAAGGCGCCGTTCATCCCCGCGGTCAGCAGGAAGCCCAGGGCCGCGGCGGTCGCGGCGGCGGCCGTCCAGGAGCGGCGGGTCCGGCGGCCGCGCGGGGTGCCGATCAGTGCCAGCAGCGGCCAGATCTTCAGCAGGCCGCCCAGGCCCAGCAGCAGGCCGCCGAAGCCGGGCCGGCGCGCCACCGCGAGCAGGCCGGCGATGGCGATCGCGGTCACCAGGATGTCGTAGCGGCAGTAGACGGTCGGGCCGAGCAGCGGCACGCCGGCCACCCACATCCAGCCGCCGAGGAAGCTGCGGCCCTTCCGCGTCCCCGCCCGGACCAGCAGGAACATCGCCAGCGCGTCCAGCACGCCGCAGAGCACGAAGAACGAGGTCAGGTACGACCAGGGCAGCAGCCCCGGCGCCAGGATCACCAGCGCGGCCCCGGGCGGGTACTGCCAGGTGACGTCGTCCAGCGGGAAGGTACCGGTGCGCAGCACCTCGTACCAGCCGTGGTAGATCACCGACACGTCGGTGGAGACGTCGGTGTTGGAGATCTTGAGGATGCCCAGGATCAGCAGGACGATCAGCGTCCGGGTGGCCAGCCAGCCCCCGGTCAGCGCCCAGAGCGGCCCGCGGGTGCGGGTCGGAGCGGGGCCCGAGGGCAGCGCCAGATGCGCGGTACTGCCGGTCCGGCCGGCCGGGGCCAACTCCACAACGCTCCTTCGGTTCGTCTCGTACGCCGTGGGCACCTACTAGGACCGGCCCCGAGCAGAAACGGTTGCGTGGGCAGGCTTCGTTCCCGACAAGACCTTCGTTCCCGACACACCGCGGCGGTGACCTATCGTACGGATCACCCACCCGTCCACCGAGCACCCCCCTACCGAGCGAGCCGCGGCAGATGCACAAGACCCTCATCGTCACCAACGACTTCCCGCCGCGGCCCGGTGGGATCCAGGCGTTCGTCCACAATATGGCCATCCGCCAGCCGGCCGGGTCCATTGTGGTCTATGCCTCTCAGTGGCGGGACGGGACCGAGGTCGCGAAGTTCGACGCCGAACAGCCCTTTCCGGTGATCCGGGACCGGACCCGGATGATGGTCCCCACGCCCCGGGTCACCCGGCGGGCGGCGGAGATCCTCAAGGCGGAGGGCTGCTCCTCGGTCTGGTTCGGCGCGGCCGCGCCGCTCGGCCTGATGGCGCCTCGGCTGCGCCGGGCGGGCGCCGGACGGCTGCTCGGCATGACGCACGGCCACGAGGCCGCGTGGGCGCAGCTGCCGGTCTCCCGGCAGCTGCTGCGCCGGATCGGCGAGGGCACGGACACCCTGACCTACCTGGGCGAGTACACCCGTTCGCGGATCGCCGCGGCGGTCGGTCCGGAGGCGGCCCGGCGGATGGTGCAGCTGCCCCCCGGCGTCGACGAGCAGACCTTCCGGCCGGACTCGGGCGGCGCGGAGATCCGGGCGCGACTGGGGCTGACGGACCGTCCGGTGGTGGTGTGCGTCTCGCGGCTGGTGCCGCGCAAGGGACAGGACACGCTGATCGAGGCGATGCCGCAGATCCTGGCCGACGTGCCGGACGCGGTGCTGCTCATCGTGGGCGGCGGGCCGTACCGGGCGGACCTGGAGAAGCTGGCCGAGGCCCGCGGGGTCGCGCGGTCGGTGGTGTTCACCGGCGCGGTGCCGTGGGAGGAGCTGCCGGCGCACTACGGGGCCGGAGACGTGTTCGCCATGCCCTGCCGGACCCGGCGCGGCGGCCTGGACGTGGAGGGCCTCGGGATCGTCTACCTGGAGGCGTCCGCGACCGGGCTGCCGGTGGTGGCCGGAGACTCCGGCGGGGCGCCGGACGCGGTCCTGGAGGGGGAGACCGGCTACGTGGTGCCCGGCCGGGAGGCCGGGGCGGCCGCGGAGCGGATCGTCCGGCTGCTCCGGGACGAGGCGCTGCGCCGCACGATGGGCGAGGCGGGGCGGCGCTGGGTCCACCGCGCGTGGCGCTGGGACATGCTCGCCGAGCGGCTGACCTCGCTGCTGGCCGCGCCGTAGCCCCCGGGAACGCCGCGACCGGCGGTCCGTCAGCGGGCTGACGGGCGGCCGGTCGCGGGGGTGCGGGTGGGCGTCGGAGAGGTCAGGCGGCGAGGCCGAGGCCGAGGGTGACGGCGACCGGGGCCAGGTAGAGCAGCGGGAACGGGACGGTCCTGAAGGACCGGGCCCGGACGCAGGTGGCCACCGCGCCGAGGAAGTAGAGGATCAGGCCGACCGCCGCCGCGACGCCGATCGCCGGGACGGCGAGGCCGACCAGCAGACCGGCGGCCCCGGCCAGCTTGGCCAGCGCGAGCGGGGTCCACCAGGTGCGCGGGACGCCGTACTCGACCAGGGGCTGGGTGACGAACTCGGCGCGGCGGGCGAGCGAGACGCCCGAGAAGCCGACCCAGAGGGCGCTGACGACGGCGAGGACGACGTGGGCGACGGACATGGCGGGTACCCCGGATTCCTGAACGGCTGCGAGAGGTGCGGACACTCCCTCGACGGATCCCGCCCGGCGGGTGTGACAGCGCGGGCGCAGGAATTCCGGGGTACCGGCGGCTACTTCCGGTACAGGCCCTCGACCTCGGCGGCGAAGTCCTTGAGGACGACGTTGCGCTTCAGCTTCAGGGACGGCGTCAGGTGGCCGCTGTCCTCCGAGAAGACGGTGTCGAGCAGGCGGAACTTCTTGACCGCCTCGGCGGCCGAGACCGCCTGGTTGCCGTCGTCCACGGCGGCCTGCAGGGCGGCCAGCAGGTCCGGGTCCTCGGCGAGTTCGGCGACGGTGGCGGTGACGGGCTTGCCGTTGAGCTCCTTCCAGCGGGGGAAGAACTCGGGGTCGACGGTGACCAGGCAGGCGATGAAGGGCTTGCGGTCGCCGACCACCATGACCTCGCCGACCAGGGCGTGGGCGCGGATCCGGTCCTCGATCACCGCGGGGGCGACGTTCTTGCCGCCGGCGGTGACGATGATCTCCTTCTTGCGCCCGGTGATGGTGAGGTAGCCCTCGGAGTCCAGGCTGCCGAGGTCGCCGGTGGCGAACCAGCCGTCGCGCAGCGCCTCGGCGGTGGCGACCGGGTTGTTCCAGTAGCCGGTGAAGATCTGCGGGCCCTTCAGCAGGACCTCGCCGTCCTCGGCGATCCGGATCGAGGAGCCGGGCAGCGGCTGGCCGACAGTGCCGATCTTCGGCTTGTCGTTGGGGTTGA
The DNA here is from genome assembly GCF_043200835.1 of Kitasatospora sp. NPDC048365. NCBI lineage: Bacteria > Bacillati > Actinomycetota > Actinomycetes > Kitasatosporales > Streptomycetaceae > Kitasatospora > Kitasatospora sp. NPDC048365. Next base: position 68,277 of record NZ_JBICYJ010000014.1, on the reverse strand, counting down.
AGGCGGTGGCGGCGCAGGACTCGGTGAGGCCGTAGCCCTCCAGGACCTTGAAGCCGATGCCGCGGTAGAAGTGGCCGAGGCGCTCGCCGAGCGGGGCGCCGCCGGAGATCGCGGCGTTGCAGCGGCCGCCGAGCGCGGCGCGCAGCTTGCCGTAGACCAGCTTGTCGAAGACGGCGTGCTTGACCTTGAGGCCGAGCCCCGGGCCGTCGGCGTCCAGCGCGCGGCTGTAGGCGATCGCGGTGTCGGCGGCCTTGTCGAAGATCTTGCCCTTGCCGTCGGCCTGGGCCTTGGCCCGCGCGGTGTTGAAGACCTTCTCGAACACCCGGGGGACGCCGAGGATCAGGGTCGGCCGGAAGGAGCCGAGCTCCTCGGTGACGTTCTTGATCTCGGAGACGTGGCCGAGCTTGATCGGGGCGATCGCGGCGGCGATCTCGGCGATCCGGCCGAGCACGTGGGCGAGCGGCAGGAAGAGCAGGACGGAGGACTCGCCGGTGCGGAACAGCTCGGGCATCCGGGCGACCACGTTGCCCAGCTCGGCGATGAAGTTGCCGTGGGTGAGCTGGCAGCCCTTGGGGCGGCCGGTGGTGCCGGAGGTGTAGACGATGGTGGCGATCGCGTTCTCGTCGGCGGTGGCGCGGTACTCCGCCACGGTCGCGTCGGGGACGTCGAGGCCGGCCTGCACGAGCGCGGCGATGCCGCCGGCCTCGATCTGCCAGGTGTGCTTCAGCTCCGGCAGCTCGGCCCGTACCGAGTCGACGACGGCGGCGTGCACGGCGGTCTCGGTGACCACGGCCAGCGCGCCGGAGTCGCCGAGGATCCAGGTGACCTGCTCGGCGGAGGAGGTCTCGTACACCGGGACGGTGATCGCGCCCGCGCACCAGATCGCGAAGTCCAGCAGCGTCCACTCGTAGCGGGTGCGCGACATCACGGCGACCCGGTCGCCGGGGCGGACGCCGGTGGCGATCAGGCCCTTGGCGACGGCGTGCACCTCGGCGAGGAACTGGACCGCGGTGAGGTCCTGCCAGTGGCCGTCCACCTTGCGGCTGAGCACGGCGGTGTCGGGGTGCCGCTCGGCGTTCTGGTGGACCAGGTCGGAGAGGTTACCGCCGCTCGGTACCTGAAATCGGGCCGGAAGGCTGAACTCGAGCAAGACTGCTCCTCGTCTGCGACGCTGCGGGACGGCAGGACGTTACTGCCCGGTAGGTCGATTCGGCCAGGGGGGTCGGCTCCGGTGTTCGAAGCGTCACATCGCAGGTCAGGTCGTGATTGTTCCGACTCGCACCTTAGACCAGGGGTCCGCCGACCGGGCAGGCGACCGGCGGGTCCGCCACCCGCGATAGCCTTCGCTGGGCTGCAGTACAGAAGAGGACGCGGAGGCCGCCATGGCGGAGCACACCAGGTCGAGCATCATCATCGAGGCCACCCCGGCCGAGGTCATGGCGGTCATCGCCGACTTCGCCGCCTACCCCGAGTGGACCGGGGAGGTCAAGGAGATCGAGGTGCTGGCCTCCGCCGAGGGCGGCCGGGCCGCCGAGGTCCGCCTGCTGCTCGACGCCGGTGCGATCCGCGACGAGCACGTGCTCGCCTACACCTGGGACGGCGACCGCGAGGTGTCCTGGACGCTGGTCAAGAGCCAGATGCTGCGCTCCCTGGACGGCTCCTACACGCTGGCCGCGCGCAGCGGCGGCGGCACCGAGGTCACCTACCAGCTGGCCGTGGACGTCAAGATCCCGATGCTCGGCATGATCAAGCGCAAGGCGGAGAAGGTCATCATCGACCGGGCGCTGGCCGGTCTGAAGAAGCGCGTCGAGGGCTGACCGGGGGCGTGGTCACCCGGACGATCCTGGTCAGCGGCGTCGCCTCGGCCGCCGTCGCCGCCGCCACCGCACTGCACTCCGCCGCGCAGGGCCGGCGGACCCTGCTGCTGGCCGCCGACGACCCGCACCGCACCGTCGACGACCTGCTCGACACCCGACTCCCCGCCGAGCCCGCCGCGTACGCCGCACACCTGGCGGTCGCCCGGATCGACGAGCAGGCCGCCTTCCGGGACGCGCTGGAGGGCTACCGCGGGCGGCTGGCCCCCGTCCTCGACCTGATCGGCGCCGAGCCGCTCGACCCGGAGGAGCTCACCCCGCTCCCCGGCACCCGCCCGCTCGCCCTGCTGCGGGCGCTGCGCGCCGCCGCGGCGGACGACCGGGCCGACGTCGTGGTCGTCGCCGCGCCGCCGCCCGCCGAACTGATCGCCGCCCTCGCCCTGCCCGAGCAGCTGGAGCGGTACCTGGCCCGCCTGCTCCCGGAGCAGCGCCAGGCCGCCCGCGCGCTGCGCCCGCTGCTCGCCGCGGTGGCCGGCGTGCCGATGCCCGCCGAGTGGATGTTCGAAGCCCGGACCGCCGCGAGTGCCGCACTGACCGGAGCGCAGGCCGCGGTGCGCGCCCCCGGTCTGACCGTGCGCCTGACGGTGGACGCCGACCGACCGGCGCCCGGCGAGCTGAACCGGATCCGTGCCGGACTCGCCCTGCACGGCCTGCGCGCCGACGCCGTGGTCGCCCACGGCGCCTACCCCGCGCAGGCGGTGACCTCGCCCGACCCGTGGCTGGCCGCGCACGCCGCCCGCCAGCAGGAGCGGCTGGCCGAGCTCGGCGAGCGGCTCGACCTCCCGCTGCTGGTCACCCGCCGGCCGGAGACCGCACTGGAGGCCCTCGCCGAGCAGCTGTACGGCGAGGGCGTGCCGGCGGTGCCGGTGCCGTCCGAGCCCTGGGTCGAGGACCGGCGGGCCGAGGACGGGCTGCTGGTCTGGCACCTGCCGCTGCCCGGCGCCGACCGCACCGAGCTGGACCTGGTCCGGCGCGGCGACGAGCTGGCGGTCGGGGTCGGCCCCTACCGGCGGCTGCTGCCGCTGCCGTCCGCGCTGCGCCGTTGCACGGTGAGCGGTGCCGGCCTCGCGGACGGCGTGCTGGCGGTGCGGTTCACCCCCGACCCGCAGCTGTGGCCGTCCGCGCTCGCGTAACCCCGATGGCGCCCTAGGTACAGGAGTGCAGATGACCGAGGAGTCCGGCGACCGGACCGCCGAGCTGGTGGAGGAGGTGCGCCGGTTCGCCTCCGCGGTCGGCGCCAAGGCCCAGGAGGTGGGTGCGCGGCTGCGCGAGAACAACCCCGAGGTGTACGGACATCTCGCGGCGGCCGGGGGTGAACTGCTGGCCGCGTACCGGGCGGCCGTCTCCGGCCATGAACGCCGCTGGGCCGGTTCCGGACACGCCGAGGCGGAGCGCATCGACCTGGACGAGGCCACCGACAACAAGTGAAGCCGCAGGTCAGCGGAGGTCACGATCGGGCGATCATGTGTGACGGAGCGAGACCGCCGATACGACTTCTGAAGGCATGACATGCCATAGTCCGCGAAATGTCTTCGAATAATGTAGGCCTGGGTGTGTACGGGAACCCCTGTGTACCGGTAGCGTTCCGCTCAGCGGGAACGAGTGAATAGCTGAGGGACACATGGCTCTGACCATTGGCGTCGATGTCGGCGGGACGAAGATCGCGGCTGGCGTGGTCGACGAATCCGGCGAGATCCTGGCGAAGACCCGGGTACCCACCCCGGCCGACCCCCAGTGGGCGGTCGACGCCATCGCGCAGGCCGTGCGGGAGCTCAAGGAGCAGTACCCGGACGTGGCCGGAGTGGGCGTCGGCGCCCCCGGCTTCGTCGACCGGGAGCGTTCCACGGTGATCTTCGCCCCGAACATCGCCTGGGAGAACGAGCCCCTCCAGCAGCGGGTCGAGGAGCTCACCGGCCTCGGCACCGTGGTGGAGAACGACGCCAACTGCGCCGCCTGGGCCGAGTTCCGCTTCGGCGCCGCGGCCGCGCACGAGGACATGGTCCTGATCACCGTCGGCACCGGCATCGGCGGCGGCATCGTCCTCGACGGCCGGCTGCACCGCGGCCGCTTCGGCGTCGCCGGCGAGATCGGCCACCTCAACATGGTCCCGGACGGCCTGGAGTGCGGCTGCGGCGGCCACGGCTGCTGGGAGCAGTACGGCTCCGGCCGCGCGCTGCGCCGCTACGGCCGCGACAAGGCCGCCGCCGACCCGATCGCCGGCAAGCGGATGCTGGAGCTCAACGACGGCGTCGCCGAGACCATCCGCGGCATCCACATCACCGAGGCGGCCGAGGACGGCGACCCGCTCGCGCTGGAGTGCTACAGCGAGCTGGCCGACTGGCTGGGCCGCGGCATGGCCGACCTGGCTGCGCTGTTCGACCCGGGCGTCTTCGTGCTCGGCGGCGGCGTGTCCGACTCCGGCCGCCTGCTGCTCGACCCGGTGGCCGCCGCGTTCGAGAAGTACCTGACGGGTGGTCCGGCCCGGCCCCGCGCCGAGGTCGTGCTCGCCTCCATGGGCTCGGCCGCCGGCATCGCCGGCGCCGGCGACCTGGCCCGGATCTAGGACCCGCCTTCCGGATCGCACCGGGGGGTGGCCGCCGGGTTCCGGCCGAGGGATTCCGGGTGCGGATTCCCGTGCCGGGTTCCGGCCAATTCGGGGCGCGGGGCCGAGCCCCGCGCCCCGGTCTGCTCTAGCATCGACAGCGTGACTCCGGTGCGGGTGCTCAGCTACAACGTCCGTTCGCTGCGCGACGACCGGGACGCGCTGGTGCGGGTGATCCGCGCCTGCCGCCCGGACCTGATCTGTGTTCAGGAATCACCGCGCTACTGGAAGCCGCTCAAGCAGGCGGCCCGGCTGGCGCACGCCACCGGCACGGTGATCCTCTCCGGCGGCGGCCGGATCGCCGCCGGCCCGCTGCTGCTGGGCGGCCTCGGCGTGACCGTGCTGGAGGTCCGCGACCGGCTGCTGCCGAAGACCCGCGGCCTGCACGCCCGCGGCTTCGCCGGCGCCCTGGTCCGGATCGGCGACTCCCGGCCGTTCTCGGTCACCAGCTGCCACCTCTCGCTCGACCCCGCCGAGCGGCTGCGCCAGTTCGCGCTCCTGCCCGAGCAGCTGAAGGCCGGTGAACTCGGGGTGATCGCGGGCGACTTCAACGAGCACCCGGACGGACCCGGCTGGCAGCGGCTGGCCGAGGCCTTCCAGGACGGCTACCCCACCGCGCCGTGGGGCGGCGAGTTCACCTCCGTCCCCGACAACCCCTACCAGCGGATCGACGCCGTCTTCGCGAGCCCCGGCATCGAGGTGCTCTCCTGCGGCGTCCCGCACGACGAGCCCGGCGTCGACCCCGCCGACCTGCTCGCCGCCACCGACCACCTGCCGGTGCTCGCCGTTCTCCGGATTCCGGACGCGCGCTAGGGTGCGGCTAGAGTGCGGCGGATGAAGATTCTGATCGCAGGCGGAGCGGGATTCATCGGCAGCACCATCGCCTCGGCGTGCCTCGACGGCGGCGTCGTCCCGGTGGTCCTCGACAACCTGGTCACCGGCCGGCGGGAGTTCACCGAGGGCCGCCCGTTCTACCAGGGCGACATCGCCGACGGGGACCTGATCGACCGGATCTTCGCCGAGCACCCCGACATCCACGCCGTGATCGACTGCGCCGCGCTGATCCTCGTCCCGGAGTCGGTCACCAACCCGCTCGGCTACTACCGGGAGAACGTCTCCAAGGGCATCCAGTTCGTCGAGCACGTGGTGCGCAACGGCTGCACCCGCCTGATCTTCAGCTCCTCCGCCTCGATCTACCGCGCCGACCCGGGCGACTTCTCGGTCGACGAGGACTCCGCGATCGAGACCCTCAGCCCGTACGCCCGCACCAAGGCGATCTTCGAGACGATCCTCGCCGACGTCGCCGCCGCCGGCACCGTGCGGGTGATCTCGCTGCGCTACTTCAACCCGATCGGCGCCGACCCCGAGCTGCGCACCGGCCTCCAGGTCCGCCGTCCCAGCCACGCGCTGGGCAAGATGATCGACATCCACCACGCCGGGGAGACCTTCGCCGTCACCGGCACCGACTGGCCCACCCGCGACGGCTCCGGCATCCGCGACTACGTGCACGTCTGGGACCTCGCCGACGCCCACCTGCGGGCCGTCCGGCACTTCGACGAGGTCGCGACCGCCGAGCACCCCTCCCGGGTGATCAACCTCGGCACCGGCGACGGCACCACCGTCCGCGAACTGCTCGCCGCCTTCGAGTCGGTGATCGGCGAGCCGCTGCCGACCGTCGAGACCGGCCCCCGACCGGGCGACGCCGCCGGGGCCTACACCCGCTCCACGCTGGCGGCCGAACTGCTCGGCTGGAAGCCGCAGTTCTCGCTGGAGGACGGCATCCGCGACTCGCTGCGCTGGTTCGCGGTGCGCGACACGGTGATCGGAAGCGCCGAGTAGGCGCCCGGCCGGCGCCCGTTGCCGCAGAGTGGGGCCCGTGAGCGAGAACGCGATGGCTGCGGGCGCGGGCGTTCCGGGAGCGGGCGCGGGAGCGGGCGCGGAGCCGGGGACGGAGCCGGACGACCACCGGGCGGGCTGGTTCGAGCTGTTCTTCGACCTGGTCTTCGTGGTCACCGTCGCCGTGCTCGCCCACGGGCTGCACGGCGACCCCGACGCCGCCGACTTCGGCACCTTCCTGGTGCTGTTCTTCCCCGCCTGGTGGGCCTGGGTCAACCTGACCGTCACGGTCAACGTCTTCGGGTCCGGCGCCACCCGGATCCAGGCCACGCTGCTGGGCGCCATGCCCGGCCTCGGCCTGATGGCCGCTGCCGCGCCCGAAGGCCTCGGCGACCGCGCCTGGGCGTACGCGCTCGGCGCCGCCTGGGTCCGGGTCGCCATCTTCGCCATCTGGTGGGACCACGCCCGCCGCCGCGACAACCCGCTGCCGCTCTGGCGCCCGCTGACGTACGGGCTCGCCACCGCCGCCCTGTGGGCCGTGTCCGCCGCGGTGCCGAGCCCCGCCCGGTTCGTCCTGTGGGCCCTCGCCATCGCGCTGGAAGTGGTCCTGCTGGCCGTCCGCACCGGACTCTCCCCGGACATCTACCAGCGGCTGTCCACCGAGCACCTGGTCGAACGGATCGGCCTGTTCGTGGTCATCGTCCTCGGCGAGAGCGTCTTCGTCGTCGTCTCCACCCTCGCCGACCACTTCACCGCCGAAGCGGCCGCGGCCGCCCTGCTCGGCTTCGTGGTCGTCGCCGAGCTCGCCATGGTCTTCTTCGCCTGGGGCACCTCCAGCGCCCTGCGCGGCCTCGACCGGGCCCAGGCCGGCCGGGCCGACCGGGCGATGCGCGACACCGTGATGTACCTGCCGTACCTGCTGGTCTCGGCGATCACCGTGCTCTCCGGCGCCCTCGGCACCGCGGTCGCCGAACCCGGCCACACCCTGCCCACCGGCGCCCGCTGGGCGCTGTGCGGCGGCGTCCTCGGCTTCTACACCGCCAACGCCGCCATCGCCCTGCGCTACGGCGACGAGGCCAGGTCGGTCGCCGCCTGGTACCTGCCCAGCCTGCTGCTGGTCGCCGGCGCCCTCGTCCCCGCCGCCGCCCTGCTCCCGGCCTGGGCCGCGGTCGGCATCGCGGCCGCGGTCGTCCTGCTCCTCGCCAAACTCGCCCGCCACCGCATCGCCCGGGCCACCCGCGACGCGCCGCCGCCCACCGCCGGGTGACGGCCGTGGAACGGGCGGACGCGCGCGTCCGGGGCCGAGGTCGGGGCCGGTGCCGGGGTCAGACGACGGCGCCGTCGTGCGGGTCCTGCGGGCCCTCGTCCTCGTCGTTGTTCTTCATCCGGGCGACCAGGGTGGCGAAGCCGCCGAGGAACGCGGTGACGCCGACCCAGGCCGGCCAGCCCGAGACCTCGCGCCAGACCAGCGCGTCGAACAGCAGCAGCGCCGGACCGCCCAGCACCGCGAGCCAGGCGAACTTGGCGGTGGTGTCCGCCTGCGGCAGCGGCGGCGGCTCCGGCGGGACGAAGTGGCCCTCGTCCGGGTCCTCCGCGACCTCGTAGTCGCGCGGGCCGGCCGGGACCGCCGCACCCGCCGCAGCGGACGGGTTGCCGCCCTGCCGGGGACGGGGCTCGGGAGCGAAGTCCGCGAGGCCGGGGTCGGCGGCGGTGGCCCGCTTGCGCTCGTTCTGCGCGCGGAGGTTCTCCACCTCCGGCCACTGCGGGTTGTTCAGGTCGACCGGGTCGTCGAACTGCGCGACCAGCGCGGCGAAGATCGCGTCCTGCTCGGCCTGGCTGCCGATGGACGGCCTCCGGACGGCCTCCGGCGCCTCCTTCTCGGGCGCGGTGTCCGTGCCCGTCCCCGTGCCCGTGCTTGTCCCCGTGCCCGCGTCGGCGGGCGCCGCGTCGGGCTGCGCCTCGGCGTCGGCCTTCGGCCGGGTGTCCGCGTGCGCGTCCGCGTCGCGGGCGGCGGTGGTCTCGCGGGGCAGCTCCTCGTCGCCGCCCGCCCTGCTGGTGTCGTTCAAAGCCGGCCCTTCAGCCCTTTCAGCCCGTGTGGTTCTCGGCGTCGACCTCGACCGCGGCCACCGGGGCGAGCCGCCGGACGAAGTCGAGGCTCGCCTCGAAGATCAGACCGGCGTCGTGGTCCAGCGTGGCCACGTGGAAGCTGCGCTCCAGGAGCAGCTCCGTCACATCGGTCGAGGATATCCGGGCGAGCACGAGTGCCGAGTTGCCCGGCGAGACCACGTGGTCCTGCGGGCTGTGCATCAACAGAACCGGCTGGGTGACCTTCCCCATTCCCGCCTGGACGGTCCGCCACAGCCGGCTGAGCGACCAGGCGGCGTGCAGCGGCACCCGGTCGTAGCCGAGTTCCACCGAGTCGTCCTTCGCGATGTCATCGGCGACACCGGGCAGGCTCGGCAGCAGGTGCCGGAGGACCGGCAACAGCACACTCGCGGGGTTGTCGGAACGCACCGACGGGTTGACGAGGGCCAGTCCGGCGATCCGGTCGCCGTGCTCGGCGGCCAGCCGCAGGGCCAGCGAGCCGCCCATCGACAGTGCGAAGACGAACACCTGCTCGCACTCGGCGGAGAGTTCGCGCAGCGCCCGGTCGGCCTCCGCGTACCAGTCCTCCCACCGGGTGACCTGCAGGTCCTGCCAGCGGGTGCCGTGGCCGGGCAGCAGCGGGAGGGACACCGAGTACCCGGCGGCCGCCAGGTGCTCGGCCCACGGCCGCATCGACTGCGGCGACCCGGTGAAGCCGTGCACCAGCAGGACGCCCACCGGCCCGGCGCGGTGGCGGAACGGTTCGGCACCCGGCAGCAGCGGCATCGGTGGAGCTCCCTCGACTCGGGCGGAACCTCGGACACGTCTTCGAACGGGCCGCGGACCGGACTCATGACTGAACGGAGCGGGGGCAGAATCGTCCCACGGTGGCGATGCGCCGTACAGAGGCCCCGGCTCCGCCCGTACCGGGGCTCCGGCCCCGATCCCGGCCCCGCCGGTGCACCGGCCGGACCGAGCTGGCATTAGGATCGTGCGGTCCGCATAACAGGAGGCCCGGGTTGTTCTACCGACTGATGAAGATGATCGTCGCACCGCTGCTGCGGATCTTCTTCCGGCCCTGGATGGAGGGCGAGGACAACATCCCCGACGAGGGGCCGGCGATCCTCGCCAGCAACCACCTCTCCTTCTCGGACTCCTTCTTCCTGCCCGCGCTGCTCAAGCGCCGGGTCACCTTCATCGCGAAGGCCGAGTACTTCACCACGCCGGGCCTCAAGGGCCGGCTGACCGCCGCCTTCTTCAAGGGCGTCGGCCAGCTCCCGGTGGACCGCTCCGGCGCCCGCGGCGCCGGTGAGGCGGCGATCCGCAGCGGCATCGCGGTGATCGAGCGCGGCGAGCTCTTCGGCGTGTACCCCGAGGGCACCCGCTCGCCCGACGGCAAGCTGTACCGCGGCAAGGTCGGCGGCCTGGCCCGCGTCGCGCTGGCCACCGGCGCCCCGGTCATCCCGATCGCCATGATCGACACCGAGAAGGTCCAGCCGCCCGGCCAGGTCGTCCCCAACTTCGGCATCCGCCCCGGCATCCGGATCGGCCGCCCGCTCGACTTCTCCCGCTACCAGGGCATGGAGAACGACCGCTTCATCCTCCGCTCGGTCACCGACGAGGTGATGTACGAGATCATGCGGCTCTCCGGCCAGGAGTACGTCGACATCTACGCGACCGCCGCCAAGCGCCAGATCACCGAGGACAAGAAGCGCGCCGACGCCGAGCGCAAGGCCACGCAGAAGGCCGAGAAGGAGGCCGAGAAGGCCGCCCTCGAAGCCGAGAAGGCCGAAGCCGAGGCGGCCAAGGCCGAGTCCGCCTCCGAGTCCGCGTCCGAGTCCGAGAAGAACGCCGAGTAGCTCCACGTCCGGGCGGGGGAGAGCAGCACACATGGACGACCACAGAGCCGTCGACGTACGCCCCGCGGGCCGGACCGTCGTCCGCCCCCGCGGCGGCGCGCTCGGCGCCCTCGGTTCGCTCGCGGGCGGCGGGATGTCCGTCGAACTGCCGCTCTGGCGGGCCATCTCGTACTTCCGGGTGCTCGCCCTCGCCTACGCGCTGCTCCGCTACCTGAACTCCTTCCACGAGTTCGACCACCCGGTCTCCGGCTGGATCTACTTCGGCGCCCTGGTCATCTGGACGCTCGCCACCACCCGGGCCTTCGCCGGGCCGGAGCGCTGCACCTGGCCCGTCCTCGGCACCGACCTGACCTTCGCGGTCTTCGGCATCGTGATGAGCGGCATCATCGACCACCCGGCCCGCGTCCACGCCGGCGCCCCGACCCTGCCGACCATCTGGGCGGCCGGCACCGTCCTCGGCTTCGCCGGCAAGGGCGGCTGGAAGCCCGCCGCGTTCGCCGCGACCGTGATCGGCGCCGCCAACATCCTCGGCCACGGCGGCATCTCGCCCGACAACATCCACAACATCGTGCTGCTGATGGTCGCCGGCTGCGCCATCGGATACGTCATCGAACTCGCCCGCGCCAGCGAGGCCGTGCTCACCCGCGCCCTCCAGGTCGAAGCCGCCACCCGCGAACGCGAACGGCTCTCCCGCGACATCCACGACGGCGTGCTCCAGGTCCTCGCCCTGGTCCAGCGTCAGGAGGGCGACGCCCGCGAACTCGGCCGCCTGGCCGGCGAACAGGAACGCGCCCTGCGCGCCCTGATGGCCGGCGGCCCGCTGCCCGGCGACCCCGCTTCTTCGGGCACCGACCCGGCCGCCGCCCAGGACCTGCGCCGGCTCATCGCCCGGCACGAGAGCGAGCGGATCACCGTCTCCGCCCCCGGCACGCCCGTCCTGCTGCCCGGCCAGGTCGCCGGCGAACTCGCCGCCGCCGTCGGCGCCGCCGTCGACAACGTCCGCAAGCACGCCGGGGCCGAGGCCCGCGCCTGGATCCTGATCGAGGACGAGCCCGACGCCGTCACCGTCTCCGTCCGCGACGACGGCCCCGGCTTCCCCGCCGGTCGCCTCGGCGAAGCCGAAGCCGCCGGCCGCCTCGGCGTCTCCCAGTCCATCCGCGGCCGCCTGCTGGACCTCGGCGGCACCGCCGAGCTGTACTCGGTGCCCGGCGAAGGCGTCGAGGTCGAACTGCGCATACCGAGGAGCTCCACCTGATGACCGATCACGCTGCGCAGGTCCGGGTCATGGTCGTCGACGACCACCCGATGTGGCGCGACGGCGTCTCCCGCGACCTCGGCGAAGCCGGCTTCGCGATCGTCGCCACCGCGGGGGACGGCGAAGAAGCCGTCCGCCGCGCCCGCGCCTCCTCGCCGCAGGTCGTCGTGCTCGACCTCAACCTGCCCGCGCTGCCCGGCGTCGAGGTCTGCCGCCAGATCGTCACCGCCGACCCGACCGTCCGGGTCCTCGTCCTCTCCGCGAGCGGCGAACACGCCGACGTCCTCGAAGCCGTCAAGTCCGGCGCCACCGGCTACCTGGTCAAGTCCGCCGGCCGCGACGAACTCATCGACGCCGTCCGCCGCACCGCCGTCGGCGACCCCGTCTTCACCCCCGGCCTGGCCGGCCTGGTCCTCGGCGAGTTCCGCCGCCTCGCCACCGAACCCCCCGCCGCGGCCACCGGCGCCGCCCCCCAGCTCACCCCCCGCGAGACCGAAGTCCTCCGCCTCGTCGCCAAGGGCCTCTCCTACCGCCAGATCGCCGACCGCCTGGTCCTCTCGCACCGCACCGTGCAGAACCACGTCCAGAACACCCTCGGCAAGCTCCAGCTCCACAACCGCGTCGAACTCGTCCGCTACGCCATCGAACAGGGCCTCGACGACGACCTCTCCTGACACCGGTGAAGCCGGCGGGGTTGCAGGTGGCAGGCGTTCAACCCACAGGCGTTCGAGCTGCGCCTTCGATGTCGGAGATCTGCGGCTGGGCCATGCCTGCGCACCGCGTCAGCTCGGCCTGCGAGAGACCCAGCTCGGTGCGCCGGTCGTAGACCGCTTTGGCCGATGCGAACGCGTACCCGGCCTCCAGAAACGCCAGCGACTCCTCGCCTTCCTCCCCAAGCAGACGTCCGGTCCGGAGGGGCTTCCACTGCGAGTGGTTCACGGGATCTCCGCCTTGGTCTCCTCGCATTCATGCTGGGCGGCACTGTGCCCCGATTCGCGACCCCCACAACACTGCCGATTCATCCGAGTACGGCGTGGTGCTTTGGTGGCTGCCACCGGAGATGGTCGGGCGTGTCCTGGGCGGAGTAGGCGGGTGCTCCTGTGGTTGCGAGAGAGGAGTTCACCTGTGCCGGCGCTTCCGAAGGCAAACTCGCCGTCGGCGAGCAACGGAATCTCAAGCTCTCACCGCCAGTAGCGTGGCGGGTTTCCATCCAAGGAAACCAGGGTGCCGGTGCGGTGGCAGCGATGCGCTTCTCCATCGCGGCGAGGTCTTCCTCCTCGAAACTCTTCCGGGCGGATCGCCCAGGAAATGCGGGAGGCGGCGGGACTCTGCTACAGGATGCTCGATGTTCGAAGAACTCGAGTTCCCGGAGCGAAGTCCCGCCGCCTACAGATTTCTGTGCTGTTTAATCCCTCATCAGGACTTCACTGGCTCGCCGAGCTTTGGGCCTGGCTCCCACAAGGCAACCTCGTCCGTGCGGACGTTGTTGCCGTCGAGGACGTCCAGCCGGCCGCCGTTGATGGATGATTCACGCGATGTCAGCAGAACGAAGAACCGTCCCTTCTGGCCGTCGGCTGAGGTTTCCGGGGCGAGCAGGATCCGAACCCCGGTAGTGCCGGACAGCTTTACGTCGACCGCCCCATCGCGAATGTACCCGTATCCGGCATATCCCCATCCGACGGCAGAAAAAATTGCGCCGTAGACTATCGACGTTTTTCCATCGCCTGATCGGTATCCTCGTTCGGCGCAGCCGATCTGATGGGCGTCCTCGGTCACCCATCCGGCGCAGTAGTAAGAATCCTTTGTGAACCAGCCGAAGTGCCAGATGTCACCGGCTGATGAGATTACCTCGATCGGAGATGATGGAGGGAACTTCAGGAGTATCTCATCGTCTTTCTTGATCTGTGCGTTGAAGGCCTGGTTGAACGATGGCGAGGAGCTCTCCGGGCGTGGACGGCTTGCGTTTTGAGTGGGGTTCTGTGTGCACCCTGAGATGGCGGAAGAAATGAGGATTGAGCCTGAAATGACTGTCGCCCTGAGAGCCCGCCACCGGCCACTGGGATTTGTGCTCAAGTGGGTCACCTCTCCGTTGGCAGGCTGAGCACATAAGTGAACATCCCGGCCGGGACTTCGCTGTCCCTGTACCACCGTGGTGCAAGCCCCTGGTACATGATGCGTGTCGACTTGTTTATGACCTGGAAGCTTGTGAAGGTCAATGTCTGCGTGGTGGTGATCTTCCGGACCTTGGGCACCCCTATCAACATCTGTCCAGCCCGTTCGGCCGGGATGGGCGCCATTGCGCCGTTGACCTGGTTGGCTGATCCGCGAGTTTCGGTTTTCCCGTACTCGTATTGCGCGCCGCCGTTCCAGTCCACCTTTTCGGAAAGTGAGATCTTTATTCCCATGTTGGCTGATACCTTTTGTGCGATGGCCGTTTCGACCTTGTCGCTCGCCATGGTGGTGTATCCGGTTCCGGGGACTGCCTCTGCCACTAGTGTTGCACCCACCGAATAGTCCAGGTATGGATCCTCGCCATAGGTATCTTCGCGAATTCCGAGAGGTGAGCACGTCGGGTCCATCATGGCCAAGCACAGCTTGACGACCTCAACGCCGGAGAGGTTTTCGTACGTCTCCCCCCAGAATCCATAGATGCACGGTTCAGGGGTGCAGCGGGTCGAGCCGAGCTTCCCCTTCGGGGTCGTTGGTCCATGCATCCCGTTTCCGGGGCTGCAAGCGGGCGGGCACTGAGGTCCGTTGTCCGGCTCCGAGTTGGTCGGTGGGCCCTGCCAGGTAGAACCGGAGCGTCCCGGGTCGCTGCCCTGGCAGTTCTTGGCACACGGCGTCTCGCTGGTCTCGCCGTAGCGGTCGGGCTCGTACATGAGGCCCGTCGGGTCGGAGCCGGTGAGGGGGTTGTTGTTGCTGTAGGTGTAGGCCGCCAGCGACTGGGGGTCGGCGGTGACGAGGAGGGGGTCGGCGGAGATGAAGCGGCCGGTGGAGCGGTCGTAGTCGCGGGCTCCGAGGTGGGTGAGGCCGGTGGTCTCGGTGACGCCGCCGAGGAAGCCGTGGGTGCCGGCCCAGGTGGTCGGGGCGGTGCCGCGGGTGTCGCCGAACGGGGTGGTGCGGCGCTGGTTGAGGGTGCCCGTGGTGGCGTCGATGTTGAGTTCGGCGGTGCCGTGGTGGTCGTTGACCTGGAAGATGACCTTGTTGTCGTCGGTGCGGACGGCGGTTGCGGCGGCACCCAGCGGATAGTAGCGGGTGGCAGTCGGCTTGGCTGCGCCCTTGACGAGGTTGAGCTCCGTGGTGCCGAGGTAGAGCGTCCAGTTCTCGGCCGCCGGGGTGGCGGTGTCGAGGGTGTGGCCGATCAGGCGGTTGCCCGAGGCGTCGTAGAGGTAGTCGGTGGTCCTGGTGGTCGTGGTCGAGCCGTTCTTGACGGTGTCGGCGACCTTGGCGAGGCGGTTCTCGTTGTCCCAGGTCAGGAGCTGGTCGTTGGTCTGGGTGCCGCTGGGCTTGAGGTGGCGCTCGGTGGTGTTGCCGGCGGTGTCGTACTTGTAGCTCTGGACGACGGGGGCGCCGGTGCCGCCGGTGACGGTGCTGGTGCTGCTCAGGGTGTGGGGCTGGGCGGCCGTGGCGGCCGGGTAGGTGTAGGTGGTGGTGGCGTTCTGGGCGGTGTTGCCCGCCGGGTCGTGGCGGGTTTCGGTGGCCCGGGTGCCGTTGGTGTTGTAGGTCCAGCTGGTCCAGTACGGGGCCGGGCCGCCGAGGGTGGCGCCGGTCGGCGTGGCCGGGCAGGTGCTCGCGGTCGGGGTGTACGCCTCGGTGAGGCGGGCCAGGTAGTCGTACTGGAAGCACTGCCGGTCGGTGCCGGTGCGTGAGGTGTCGGTGACCGAGGTGACGTTGCCTGCCTGGTCGTAGGTGTAGGCGGTGGCGCGGGCCGCGCCGGTGATGCCGTACTGGTCGGTGCGGCTGGAGGCCAGTCGCTGGGTGCCCCACTCGTAGCCGAGGGTGACGTACGTTTCCTTGTTGGCGGTGCCGTTGCTCAGCGTTGACTGGATCGGCTTGCCGGTGAGGCTGTAGCTCTGGCCGGTCAGGTAGGTGCCGAGGCTGCCGCCTTCTGCGGCGAGCCGACGGAGCGAGTCGTAGGTGAAGGTGATGGACTCGCCGATGAGGTTTCCGGCCGCGGGGTACGACGCGTTGTTCGGAAGGCCGTCGAGGCGGTAGGTGGTGCCGCTGATGTAGCTGCCGGCGAGCGCCTCCTGACCGGGGACGGACGGGACGGTGACGGTGGTCCGGGTCGGCCGGTCCAGAGCGTCGAAGAAGGAGTAGGTGGTCTTGTACTCGTAGGTGGTCGCGCCGACAGTACTGAACCGCGAGGTGGTGGAGAGCTGGCCCTTGCGGCCCGACGGGTCCCAGGTCTGTGAGGTGAGCAGCGGGCCGGTGGCCGAGGTCTCGTGGGTCTCGGTCAGGCGGCCGAGGTTGTCGTAGACGGTGGCGACGGTCTTGCCGCGGCCGTCGGTTGCGGTGCTCAGCTCGCCGCGGTTGTTGTACGCCTTGGTCGCGGTGCCGCTGTCGGGGTCGACGGCCTTGGTCTGCTGGCCGAGCTGGTTGTAGAGCCACGTCCACACGGTGCCGGACGGGTCGGTCAGCTTGTTGAGGTGACCGGCCGGGTCGTAGCCGTAAGTGGTGGCGTCGTAGGCCCCGGTCGGGGTGGCGGACTTGTACTGGCGCAGCTCGGTGGTGTGCCCGGCGGCGTCGGTGAGGGTGGTGGTGGGTGTGCCACCGGTCGGCGGGGTGACCGTGGTGCGGTCGCCGGCGTAGTCCGTGAGGGTGCTGTACAGCGGCTGTCCGACGCCGTTGCCGGAGAGGGTCGTCGACTTCACCACGCGGCCGAGGCCGTCGTAGGTGGTGGCGGTCTGGGTCTCCAGGTTGGTGGCGTCCTCGACCTTGGAGAGAGTGCCCGAGGGTGCGCCGTTGGCGTAGTACGGGGCGTAGGCGAGGGCGGCCTGGCCGCGCTCGTCGTAGAAGGTGTCGGTGATGATCCGGCCGCCGCTGACGCCGGTCGCCTGGGTCTGCCGGACGCGGCCGAACCCGTCGTACAGGGTGTAGCCGGCCTGCTGGGAGCCGTCGGCGTTGAGGGTCTTGGCGGTGACGGCGGTGACGACCCCGTCCGCGATCGCGTACGCGAACTCGTGGTTCGGTGTCGGGTCGCTCGACTTGGACCGGTTGGGCAGCCAGACCTGGAGCGAGCGCCCGAGGGCGTCGTAGGTGAGGTCGGTGCGTCGTCCGTTGGCGTCGACGGAGCCCGTGGTCAGACCGCGTGCCAGGTCGTACTCGGACGTGGTGGTCTGCGCGGTGGTCGAGTCGCCCACCTTGGCGGGCGGCGTGGTGACCGTCGAGGAGGTCGGGCGGCCGGTGGCCGGGGTGTAGGCCGTGGTGGTGGTGCGGGCGTCGGTGGACGCGGTGGTGACCGGGCCGGTCCCGCCGGTGGTGTCGAACACCGTGGTGGAGACCAGGGCCGTGCCGGTCAGCGGACGGCCGTACAGGTCGTAGGTCGCCGAGTTGTCCAGGTAGGTCGCGTTGGTACCGGTCTGCGACTTGAGGGTCTCGGTGAGGGTGGCGTCGCCCTTGGTGGGGGCGGCGCCGTACGCCTGTCCGTCGTAGCGGGTGCGCACGTCGGACAGGACGGCGGAGGTGCCGTCGGCCTGGGTGATGCGGCTGACGTTGGTAGCGCAGTCGGCGGCGACGGTCTCGGTCCGGATGATGCCGGTGAGGATCCACGCCGTGGTGTTGTCGGCGTGCGTGGTGCGGGTGCACTTGTTGTCGGTGCCGACGGCGACGTCGCCGAGGTCCTCGACCTGGCTCGCGCGGCCGTTGGCGTCGAAGGAGGTGTTGGTGCGGGTCTCGCGCCAGGAGGTGCCGGCGCCCTTGTCGAGCGAGGTGAAGGAGCGGCTGACCGTCGTGCCGGTGAGGTTGGCGGTGGTGGTGCCCCAGTCGTTGGTGCGGGTGGCGGTCTGCTTCTTCCACGGGGTGCTGACCGTCTTGCCGAGGATCACGCCGCCGGGCTTGTCGTACTGCTCGGTGCGGTACTCGAAGCCGGCCCACGCCTGGTCGTCGGTGAGGACGGTGCCGTGGCCATCGTTGACGGTGACGCTGCGCTTGCTGGTCTTGTCGGCGGGGTTGTTGCGGTCGCCGTCCATGCCGCGCAGGTAGTAGTGGTCGGCCTGGGTGGACATGGCGGAGGCGCCGCCGGTCTCGACCCGGACGTGCGCGTAGCCGCGCCACTGCGACCAGGTCTTGAACTTCTCCTTGGTCAGCCCGTCCTCGTCGTCGAAGTGCCAGGCGGCGTCGTCGAGGTAGGTGTAGTGGGTGACCATGTCGGGCGCGTGGCCGGTCCGGTCGGTGGCGATCACGGCCTCGACGACGTACTTGTTGAACCACTCGGTGGTCATCGGCGAGGTGTCGGAGGCCTGGTACATCTGCGGGAAGCAGCGGGTGGTGTTGGTCTGCGGGGTGGGCAGGTGCGCCGAGTCGCAGACGGCGGCCGAGTAGTTGACGTCGAGCTGGCCGCCGAGCTCGTCGGTGATGGTGCCCAGGCGCTGCTTGACGAACGGGGCGCGGCCGTCACCGATGGTGTCGAGCCGGTTGACCATCTGCTTGTACGCGAAGGTGGTCTTCGGCAGCGCGACCGACGGGCTGGCGGACGAGCCGGTGTGCTGAACGGAGTCCAGCAGCAGCTGGTAGTCGTAGTCCGCGGTGCCCCACTTGTGCTTCAGGTCCCAGGTGTCGACGGCGGCGTACGTGCCGTCGGCCTTGAGGGTCTTGGCGACCACCTGGGTGAGGCGGGTGCGGGTGAAGAAGGCCGGCGCGGACTGCGTGCAGTCGGTGCCGTTGTTGCAGTTCTGGTCCCACGGGGTGTCGTACCAGTACTGGCGGTTGGCGTCGATGTTCGCCGGGTCGCACAGGCCCGCCGTGGTCTCCAGGCAGCGCTCCGCGGTGCCGAACTCCACCCGGCCCATGGGCTTCACGGTCGCCGAGTAGACGTCGGACTGCTGTTGGCCGTACTCGATGTGCTCCAGCCGGCCGCCGCGCACGTACGGGGTGCGGTCGGTGGGCTTGAGGTTGCGGCCGTAGTTGTTGGTCTCCTGGGTGTACCAGTACGTGATGTCGTTGCCGTGGGTGTCGGTGACCAGGTCGAGGTTCCACCGCCAGCCCTGCTGGCACCAGGACGAGGCGAAGTCCGCGCCGTTGCACGGCTCGCCCGCGGTGTTGCCGTACACCGGCACGGTGTACACCGAGTTGGTGGTCGGCTTCCCGGAGGCCCAGTTGGGCAGGCGGTTGTAGCCGAAGTGGTAGCGGGTGCCGTCCGGCGTGGTGGCGACGAAGTACTCGCCGTCGTTGTCGCCGTTGCCGCGGGCGGCGTCGCGGACGCGGGTGATCTTCGTGTTGTCGTCGCCCTTGATCCGCCACTCGTCGGCGCCGACGGAGATCAGCTCACCGGAGTGCCCGGCGAAGCTGATGGTCGCGTTGTCGGTGGCCCAGCAGAGGTCGCCGGGGCTGACCCCGTTGGTCTTCGGCGCGCCGTCGTCGGCGCACGGCTTGTAGCTGCGCTCGACGAACCCGGGGGAGAGGTCGAAGCCGTCACCCGTCCAGGCCGCCTGGTTGTTGCTGCTGGCGGTCCGGCCGTCGATGCCGGCGGAGTTGTAGCTCAGCCCGACCTTCGGGGTCAGGCCGCCGGGCATCCCGGTCAGCGGCATGTCGTACGACCAGCTGAACGAACCGCTGTTCAGCGAGGTCGACCACGAGGACGCCGAGGACAGCGGCGAAGCCTTGTAGTCGCCGCTCGGACCGGCGGTGCCGGCGGTCGCCGCCAGGACGGTCGGCGCGGCGACGGCCTGGATCCGGGTCGCACCGGCCGGGGCCGCGGCGGCGGGATCGCCGGCCACGGTGACCGCATCGGCCGAAACCGTCTGCTTCTCGGGGTCGTTGGAGCCCGCCAGCGGCGTCTGGGTGCGGCACTCGGCCTTCTCGGGCGTGGTCAGCACACAGGCCGGCAGCTGGACCAGGTGCAGGCGGGCACCGAACCCGGAGCCCGCGGCCTGGGCGAAGCCGCTGTAGTCGACGCTGACCCGGGTCTCGCCGCCGGTTGAACCCTGCGGGGCGGTGACGCTCAGCAGGACCCCGGTGAGACCCGCCTTGCGGGCGAGGTCCTGGCCCAGCACCTCCACCTTGGCGTCCCGGGAGGCCCCGGCGGCCGGAGCCTGCTGGGCCTGGGACTTCGCGGCCGGTCCGGTGGCGGGTTCGAGGGTGACCGGGAGCTTGCCCGCCTTCGCGGCCTTGCCACCGGCGCTCGGCAGACCGACGACGGCGCTGCCCGCACCGGGCCACGCGGTCTGCTTGGCAGCCGGCGAGCTGACCGTGGTGTCGGCCTTGCGTGCCTTCGCCTTGGCGTTCGAGACCTTCACCGGCTTCTCGGCGGACGGCGAGCCCGGTGGGGTGTACTGGTCGGCGGCCGCGACGGCGGCCAGCGGCAGCGTCGGCAGCAGTGACCCGATCAGAGCCGCCGCCACCAGGGCGGAGACTCTGCCTCGGGTCCGCTGCGCGGCGGCCCGTTGCCTGTTCACGCGTGGAACTCCTCTGGGATTCGTGGGATGACGTGCTCGAAGGCGTGGACGACCGCGGGGTGGGGGGGGGGGGGGGGGGGGCGGGCCGGCGCCCCCCCCCGCGGGGGCGGGGGGGGGGGGGGGGGGCGGGCGGGGGCGCCGGGGGGGGGGCCGGGGGGGCGCGCCCCCCCCCCCCCCCCCCCCCCCCCCCCCCCCCCCCACCCCGGGGAATCAGGTGAGGAAGGAGGTCTGCACCTCGGTGTTGTAGTTGGCGAGGTCGCCGATCTGCTCGGTGCCGAGCACCCCCTGGAAGAGCCAGACGTCGTCCAGCTCACCGGAGAAGTACTCGGTCCAGGCGCCCGCGCTGCGGTTGCGGCCGAGCTGGAGCCCGCCCGCCGCCTCGAACGGCTGCGGGGCACCCGTCGAGGACACATGCGGGGTGCAGGACGCCTGGCCGTCGGCGCACACCGCGTTCTCCGGCTGGCCGTTGACGTACAGGACCAAGCGGTCGGAGAAGGCGTCGTAGGTGACCGCCAGGTGTGTCCAGTTCTCCATGGCGACGCCCGGTGTGTGGGCCACCTTGGTGCTGATCGATCCGGCGGCGTCGGAGGTCTGCACCTCCGCCTGCCACTCGCCGGTCGACGGGCTCAGCGAGTGCCAGCGCAGCGTCACCGAACTGTTGTTGGCCCCGGGCAGGGACAGCACGGTCATGTCGCGGGTTGGTGTGCCGGCCGTGCTTGCCCAGCTCGACACAGTGAAGCTCTGTCCGGTGTGCAGCGGGGTGGTCGGTGCCGCCGCGTAATCGGCGGTGCCGTCGAGCTTCAGGGTGCCGGTGGTGGGGAGCAGACCGCCGCCGGGGAGGATCGACGCGGCGCCGCCGAGCTGCGCGCCGCTGTGGAGCGGGCCCTCGTCCGGAGTGACCGAGCCGGTCGCGGTGTTGAGCTTCCAACGCCCGGCCACCACCGGACGCTGCTGGACCATCTTGCGGGCCTCCGCGGCCGTCACGATCCGGTCGTACACCTGGACGTCGTCGATGTCGCCGTTGAAGAACTCGCTGTTCTGGCCCTCGCGGGTGATGGCACCGAGCTGGATCGGGCCGGGACTGGCCCAAGGGCTGATCTGGGTGTAGTCGGTCTCGCCGACGGGGTACCCGTTGATGTACAGGCGGATCTTCTTGGCCGTGGAGTCGGACACGCCGACCAGATGCATCCACTGGTCGGTGGTCTCGGCGAAGCACGGGGCGTTGTTCACCGTCGAACCGGGGGCGCAGTCGGCCTGGCTCGCGCGGACCAGCGTGTCGACGGAGGTGTCCTCCCGGTAGCGGCTGAACATCCACCGCTTGGCATAAGCCGAGTAGTAGAGCGCGAACTCGCTCACGTGCTGACCGTTCTGGACCACCGCGACCTTGGCGATGGTGTCGCCCGCACTGGGCTTGGCGACCCGGACCCAGGCCGCAACCGAGAAGTCCCGGGTGCCGTCGATCAGCGGACGCGTGCCGAGGGCGTTGTCATCCACGCCGTCGAAGTGGACGGCCTTGCCGTGGATGCCCGCCGCGCCGACGCCGGCGCCACCGGCCACGGTCAGGTTGTCGCTCTCGCTGGTGCCGGTGCCGGCGGTCGCGGTGGTGCCGTCGAGGTGCCAGACGGCCTTCGCCGGTCGGCCGGTGGTCAGCGCGTGGTCGGCGGCGACCTCACCGGCCTCGGCGGCCGACAGCGTCCGGTCCCAGACCTTGACCTCGTCGAGCGAGCCGGACCAGTTGTCGGTGAAGATGCCCCGCCAGCGCATCCTGCCGAGCTCGAGAGGCCCACGGGCTCCCCAGGCGGACGGTGCCGAAGCGGTGACCGGCGAGGCCCCGTTGACGTACAGCGTCGCGGTCTTGGCATTCGCGTCGTAGACGCCGACAAGATGCGTCCACTGGCCGAGCGACACCGGCACGGCCGAGATGGCTTCCTGGTAGCTGTACCCGGGGTTGGCGTCCTTGGTCAGGAGGGAGAAGCCCCACTTGCCGTTGCGCATACCCAGGTCGAAGGCCGACATCACGCTTCCGGCCTGGCTGACCGCGGACACGTTGTACTGCGAACTGGTCAGATTGACCCAGGCGGAGACGGTGAAGCTCGCTGTGGTGTCGACGACCGCGCCCGCGGTCTCCGCGTAGGCGTTGGCGCTGCCGTCCAGGCTGATCGCCTGGCCGAGGTGGCCGGTCGGGGTGACGGTGGTGGTGGAGCCGAGGGTGGCCGGGAAGGTGCCGCCGGTGCCGGCGAGCGTGGTGCCGCCGGTCTCGTCCGCGGACCAGCCGGCCCGCTGCGGCTGACCCTTGAGGACCTTGAAGTAGTACACCTCGGGCTGCGACGCGTTGCGCGCGCCGTCGAGCGACTTGACGGAGAGCGTGTGCAGGCCCTCGGTCTCCGGGAGCACCTGGATGTTCTGCGGAGCGCCTCCGCTGGTGGTGACGGGCTTGTAAGGCGCGTCGTCCAGCGACCACTGGTACTCGGTCACGTCGGTGGCCGCCGAGTCGACCGTGAAGGTCCCGTACCTGCCGACGCCGTCGACCCACGGGATGGTGTCGCTCTGCGTCTTGGAGATCGGGTACGCGGCGGAGGTCACCGCCGGTCCGTCGGGCGCCGACGTGTCGACGGTGAAGTAGCAGGCGGTCGGTGAGCCGTCGGAGCTCCACGGGCCCCAGCTGGCGCCGTCCCAGGCACGGGCGTCCCAGGCGAGCGGGATGCCGTGGGGGAAGGAGTCGGGCAGGGTCATGGAGAAGTACGAACCGTCACCCTTGAAGGTGTTGGAGGCCGGCACGTTGCCGTCGGCACCGGTCGACCACCAGCGCCGCTGGACACCGGCGCCGTCGCCCGCGTCCCAGCCCACGGAGAACTGGACGCCGACGGCCTCGCCGTCCGGATCGGTGGCGCGGGTCGTGATGCTCGGCATCTTGTTGATCCCGACCGCCGGGTACTGGCACTGGCCGCCGGGCGACATCGTCATGTCGCTCATCGGCATCTGGCGGGGCGGGACGTTGTAGTAGACCTGCATGTAGGCGTCGTCGGTGAAGCGCTTCCAGGCATTGAGGTCGGTCTCGTCCCGGGCCTTGAGGCCGAAGCTGATGGTCGGCCAGCCCCAGTTGGCGGCGTCCTGGACGAGGTTGCGGACGCCGGAGTCGCCGAACTCCAGCCAGCCGGCGGGGGTGCAGCCGCTGCCGCCCTTGTCCGAGCTGATGGTCTGCAGCTTGCGGCTCCAGAACCCGGCGGCGTTCTGGCTGTTCCAGGTCAGGTTCGGCGAGATGTAGCCGGTGTTCCACAGCTCGACGTCGCGGCCGCCGCACGTGTAGGCGTGGCTCTCCCAGGTGGAGAACTGGGCGGTGATGATCTGCTTGCCGATGAAGTTGTTCGGCAGCTGGAAGAACGCCCGCTTGACGTCCGTGGGAGCGCACTTGCTGGTGTCACCGCAGTAGCCGACACCCCAGTCGTGCACGACGTTGGCGTTGTAGGTGAAGTGCCAGTACGTCTGCGAGGCGTAGTAGCGCGAGACGCCGGCCCAGTCGTTGGCGTGGGGGGTGTTCCAGGCCGGGTCGATCATGACCGGGAAGACCGTGGCGGGGTCGTCCAGCATGGACCGGTCGGGCGTCAGGACCATGGTGTCCTTCGGCAGCTCGACCTTGAGCTTGGCGACCTTCGCGCCGTCCCCCGGAACCAGGCCCGCGAGCGGCCCGTTCGCGGCGGACTCCGCAGGTGCAGAGGACTCGGTCGCGGACCGGCCCTGCGCGGCGGCAGCGCCGGAGGTGCCGGGCTTCGGACTCTTGGCGCCCTTGGCCGCCCCGGCCGAGATCGCGGCCTCGGCAGCCGCGGCGGCCTGGTCGGTGGCGGGGGTCGAGGAGTCCCACATGACCGGGACGGGGGCCTCGAAGACAGTGCCGCCGGCGCCCCTGTCGACGGCCTTGAGCGAGCCGTCGGCGGC
This sequence comes from Kitasatospora sp. NPDC048365, assembly GCF_043200835.1. Taxonomy (NCBI): domain Bacteria; kingdom Bacillati; phylum Actinomycetota; class Actinomycetes; order Kitasatosporales; family Streptomycetaceae; genus Kitasatospora; species Kitasatospora sp. NPDC048365. The sequence continues at coordinate 44,218 of NZ_JBICYJ010000014.1, read as the reverse complement.
CTGCTGGACCGACAGGTCGTCGCTCTTCAGACCGAGGCGGAGCTGGTCGAGCTCCGGGTTCTTCGCCGCGACGGCCGAGTGCACCACGAGGACCTGGCTGAAGCCGGTCCGGGTCGCGGTGAGCTTCAGGTCGACGTCCGGGAGGATGCCCCGGTACTCGGCGGTGCTGCCGTCCACCACCGGCTTGGGCAGCGGCTTCGGCCAGGAGAGCTTCAGCTCCTTGCCGGCGTTGGAGATCCTCACCAGCGGCTGCGCGCTGCCGCCGCCCGAGAACTCGACATCGGCGGTGGCTGCCTTGGGCGCCACCGCGCCGTTCGGCAGGGTGTGAAGTGCCGGGTCGATGTCGATCCACGTGCCGCCCTTGCGGACACGCTTGGGCTGGACGTACGTCGTCGTGACCAGCTTGCCGTCCGGCTGCGCCACGGTGTCGCTGGACTCGCTGCGCATCACCGCGACGTCGACCGGCTTGCCGGTTCGCCGGGCCTCCTTGACCGCGAGGCTCTCGGGGGAGTCCGAGTCCTGGGCCGCGCCCGCCGCCTTCGTCCCGTTGGCACCCGCCGCAGCCGCCGCCGGGGTCGTCAGCGACGGCGTCACCGTCGACCCGACGACCGCGGAGGCGGCCAGTGCGGCGACCAACCAGACGCGTACGGAGCGTCTCCTTCTTGTGCCGACCACTGTCCCCACCCTTTGAAGTCGTAAAGGAAGTTCAAAAGTTCGGGGTGGATCCTGGCGGCGCCGTGACGGGGCGTCAACGTCCCGTCACGGCGGCGGCCTCCTCCCTACCGGCCGGTAGTCGTTCGTAAGCGGCATCACCGAGTGCAAACCGGACATCACATCGGGTTCCCGTGTGGTCGGGATCACATTGCGTGCTGAGGTTTATCAGAGCTTTCTCGACGTGGGGGTTCGGGGGAATTCCTGAGAATTGGCCCGGTTGCCGGGATTGGTCCGAAGTTCGGAAATGGTGTCAGATGGCCGATGCGGTGCGGGTCTTGAGGAGGTCGGCGACGATGTGGACGCCGTCGCGGGTGAGGACGGACTCGGGGTGGAACTGGAGGGTGGCGAAGCCCGGGCCGCGGAGGGCGTGGACGTCGTGGGTGCGGGGGTCGCGGGAGACCTCGATGCCGTCGGCGGCCAGGCGGGCGGCGTCGGTGTCGTCGCACTTGGCGGTGAAGGTGTTGTAGAAGCCGACGGTGCGCCGGGTGCCGAAGAGGTCGACGGTCTCCTGGGCGCCCTGGTAGGGGACGGCCTTGCGGGAGAGCGGGAGGCCGAGCCGGGCGGAGACCAGCTGGTGGCTGAGGCAGACGGCGAGGAGCGGGGCGGTGCGCCGGCCGGAGCGGACGGCGGCGAGGGCGTCGGCGACGATCGGGCGCAGGACGGCCATCTTCGGGTCGGCGGGGTCGGCGGGGTCGCCGGGGCCGGGGCCGAGGACGAGCGGGCCGGTGTGGGCGGCGACGAGGGCGGCGAGCGACGGCGTGTCGTAGCGCAGGACGGACACCCGGTGGCCGAGTGAGGTCAGCAGGTGGGCGAGCATCGAGGTGAAGGTGTCCTCGCCGTCGACGACGAGGGTGTCGAGGCCTTCCCGGTGCGGGACCGGCTGCTGCATCCGGAGCCAGAACGGGGCGAGGTTCGCGCGGCGGGCGTCGAGCGCGGCCTGGACGCGGTGGTCGTCGGCGAGCCGCGGGCCGTCCGAGTCGCCGGAGCGGCCGGGGCGGAGCGCGGCGGCGGGCCGGGCGCCGATCGCGGCGAGCACGCCGGCGGCCTTGGCGTGGGTCTCGGCGACCTCGGAGTGCGGGTCGGAGTGGCGTACCAGGGTGGCGCCGACCCGGACGACCAGTGAGCCGTCGGTGGGGGCGATGTCGACGGCGCGGATGCAGATGGGGGAGTCGAGCTGCTGCCCGCCGCTGGCGGAGCGGCCGATCAGGGCGAGCGCGCCGGAGTAGTAGCCGCGCCCGGCGGACTCGTACCGCTTGATGACGCGGGTGGCGTTCTGGACCGGGCTGCCGGTGACGGTGGCGGCGAACATGGTCTCGCGGAGCACGTCGCGGACGTCGAGCGAGGTGCGGCCGCGCAGCTCGTACTCGGTGTGGGCGAGGTGCGACATCTCCTTGAGCCGGGGGCCGAGCACCTGCCCGCCGAGGTCGCCGACGGTGCACATCATCTTGAGTTCCTCGTCGACCACCATGGTGAGCTCCTCGAGCTCCTTGGGGTCGTGCAGGAAGTCGAGCAGCGACTCCACGGTGGGGCCGCCGGCGGGGTAGCGGTAGGTGCCGGAGATCGGGTTCATCACCACGGTGCCGCCGGACTGGCGGACGTGGACCTCGGGCGAGGCGCCGACCAGCACGCGCTCGCCGGTGTGCACCAGGAAGGTCCAGTACGCGCCGCGCTCCTGCTCCAGCAGCCGGCGGAACAGCGAGAGCGCGGTCGCGGTGGAGAAGCCGTCCAGGGTGGCCCGGAAGTCGCGCCGGATGACGAAGTTGGCGCCCTCGCCGCGGCCGATCTCGTCCTGGATGACCCGGCGGACGATGTCCGCGTACTCCTCGTCGTCGATGTCGAAGGTGCCGCCGCGCAGCTCGATCGGGGTGTCCGGCAGGGCCGCGAGCAGCTCGCCGAGGGGGAGGGTGTGCTGCTCCTCGACGGCGAGGGCCTGCAGCGGGGTGCCGTCCTGGTGGGCGTCGAAGCCGCGTTCGCGGATCTGCGCGTACGGGACCAGGGCGAGCAGGTCGTGCCGGGGGCCGTCGGCGGGGACGCCGTGCCGGACCGGCAGGTCGGCGAGCGAGTCGTGGACGGCGACGGTGCCGAGCAGGACCTCGACGGTGTCGGGGGCCAGGCGCGGGGCGCGGCGGTGCAGCAGGGCGAAGGCGGGGGCGCCGGGTGCGGTGAGGCGGGCGAGCAGGTCGGCGGAGCTGGTCACGGCTGCTGCGTTCCTTCCAGGAGTGGATGTGGCGGGTGCTGGACCACACTTCCCGGGAGGGCTTTCGGCTTTCGATACGCCGACGGCCGCCCCGAGGGGCGGCCGTCGTGTCGTCTAGGGACGCGCGAGCTGTGGGCCACCCATGGGGTCGGCCCACCACCAGGAGAAGGTGTGCGGCGCGTTCACGGGACCACCGTAGCCGATCCCCCGACGGTGTGAAGCCGATCACCGGAATGTCCACGGCGCGTCTCACCCACCGAGCGGCGGCGCCAATTCGCTTGTCACACCCCGTAGCCTTGGGCCTGTGACCGTGACAAACCACTCCTGGCAGTCCCTGCCCGCGGCGCAGCAGCCTGAATGGCCGGACCAAGAGGCTCTGCGCAAGACCCTTGCGGACCTCGCCTCGTATCCGCCGCTCGTCTTCGCCGGCGAGTGCGACCAGCTGCGCGCCCGGCTCGGTGCCGTGGCCCGTGGTGAGGCGTTCCTGCTGCAGGGCGGCGACTGCGCCGAGGCGTTCGACGCCGTCTCGGCCGACCACATCCGCAACAAGCTGAAGACCCTGCTCCAGATGGCGGCCGTGCTGACGTACGCCGCCTCGGTGCCGGTCGTGAAGGTCGGCCGGATCGCCGGCCAGTACTCCAAGCCGCGCTCGAAGTCGACCGAGACCCGGGACGGCGTGACGCTCCCGGTGTACCGCGGCGACTCGGTGAACGGCTTCGAGTTCACCCCGGAGTCCCGGATCCCGGACCCGGAGCGCCTGAAGCGGATGTACAACGCCTCCGCGGCGACGCTCAACCTGGTCCGCGCCTTCACCACCGGTGGCTACGCCGACCTGCGCCAGGTGCACGCCTGGAACCAGGACTTCGTGCGCAACTCGCCGGCCGGCCAGCGCTACGAGCAGCTGGCCCGCGAGATCGACCAGGCGCTGGCCTTCATGAACGCCTGCGGGGTGGCCCCGGAGGAGTTCAAGACGGTCGAGTTCTTCTCCTCGCACGAGGCGCTGATCCTGGACTACGAGACGGCGCTGACCCGCACCGACTCGCGCACCGGCGACCTGTACGACGTCTCCGGCCACATGGTGTGGATCGGTGAGCGCACCCGGCAGCTGGACCACGCGCACATCGAGTTCGCGTCCAAGATCCGCAACCCGATCGGTGTGAAGCTCGGCCCGACCACCACGGTCGACGAGGCGCTCACCCTGATCGACCGCCTGGACCCGGAGCGCGAGCCCGGCCGGCTCACCTTCATCACCCGGATGGGCGCGGGCAAGATCCGCGACCACCTGCCCACCCTGGTGGAGAAGGTCACCGCCTCCGGCGCCCAGGTCGTGTGGATCTCCGACCCGATGCACGGCAACACCTACGAGGCCTCCAGCGGTCACAAGACCCGGAGCTTCGACGACGTGCTCGACGAGGTCAAGGGCTTCTTCGAGGTGCACAACGCGCTCGGCACCCACCCGGGCGGCATCCACGTCGAGCTGACCGGTGACGACGTCACCGAGTGCGTCGGCGGTGGCGACGAGGTGCTGGTCGACGACCTGCACCAGCGCTACGAGACGGCCTGCGACCCGCGGCTCAACCGCAGCCAGTCGCTGGACCTGGCGTTCCTGGTCGCGGAGATGTACCGCAGCCACTGAGCGTCGTCCGAGCCCGGGCAGTGTGACGAAGGCCCCTCCGCCGGTTGGCGGAGGGGCCTTTTCGCTGCGTGTACAGGCGGGTAAGGTAAGGCTCAGTAAACCCGCACGACCCCCGGGAGCGGCCGCGATGTTCGTCTGCATGTGCCATGCGGTCACCGAGGAGCAGGTCAAGCGCGAGATCGACGGCGGCGCCGTCACCCCGCGCCAGATAGCCAAGGGCTGCAAGGCCGGCACCGACTGCGGGTCGTGCGTGCGACGGATCCAGGCGCTGCTCGGGGAGCACGGCGCCCGCCCTTGTCCCACGGCTCGGCTGGCCGCCAAACTCGGGCTGGCTGAGCCGGAGGAAGCACAGGCGGCGTAGTGACCCGGATCAGGACTCGGGCTGCTCGATGAGCTGCGCCAGGTAGAGCGCCTCGCCGAGCTTCTCCAGCAGTTCCAGCTGGGTGTCCAGGTAGTCGATGTGGTGCTCCTCGTCCTCGAGGATGGCCTCGAAGATGTTGGCCGACGTCACGTCGTTCTTGGCGCGCATGACCACGATGCCCCGCTTCAGCCGGTCGATCGCCTCGACCTCGATCTGTCGGTCCGCCTCGAACATCTCCTTGACCGTCTGCCCGATCCGGACGTGGAACAGCCGCTGGTAGTTGGGCAGGCCGTCCAGGAACAGGATCCGGTCGGTCAGCGTCTCGGCGTGCTTCATCTCGTCGAAGGACTCGTGCCGGGTGTACTTGGCGAGCTTGGTCCAGCCGAAGTTCTCCTGCATCTTCGCGTGCAGGAAGTACTGGTTGATGGCCGTGAGCTCGGCGGTGAGCTGCTCGTTGAGGAACTCGATGACCTCGGGGTCGCCCTGCATGGGGTGCCTTCCTGCCGTTGCGTCGCTTGGGGGAATCGTTGCACCGGTCGGGCGGTGACTTCCAGTAAGTTCACACTTACCCGTACATGTGTCGGATTGTCCGATTAAGGGATTCCTCAAGGGATTTCCGGGTGCGCGCGAGGGGCGCGCGCTGCGCGGCGCCCGCCGTCTGTCACCATGGAGACATGGGTCAGCACGAACAGGAACAGCCTCAGCCGTCTGACCCGAGGCTCCCTCCGGGCCAGCGTCTCCAGCGCGGATGGCCGGTGCTGCACTACGGGCCGGTGCCCCGCTTCAAGCCGCAGAGCTGGGACTTCCAGGTGTTCGGCGCCACCGTCGACGCCGAGAAGGCGGTCTGGGACTTCCCCGCCTTCCACGCCCTGCCCCGGGTCACCGTGCGCGGCGACTTCCACTGCGTGACCCGCTTCTCGATGCTCGGCAACGAGTGGAGCGGGGTGGCCGCCAAGACCGTCCTCGACCTGGTGCCGCCCGCGCCCGAGGTCACCCACGTGATGGTCTGGGCCGAGTACGGCTACAGCGCCAACCTCCGGCTCGCCGACTTCGCCGACCCGTCGACCGTCTTCGCCACCCACCACAACGGCGAACCGCTCACCCTGGAGCACGGCTTCCCGGTCCGCCTGGTGGTGCCGCACCTGTACGCCTGGAAGGGCCCCAAGTGGGTCCGCGCGGTCGAGTACATGCGGGCCGACCGGCGCGGCTTCTGGGAGGAGCGCGGCTACCACAACCTCGCCGACCCCTGGTCCGAGCAGCGCTACTCCTACCAGGAGGAGCCGGGCGACGGCCCGCTGCGGTAGCCCGGCTAGAACAGCCCGAAGGTGATGGTGACCACCGCGGTCTGCGGGCGCGTCTGGCCGGCCGACGGGGTCTGCGCGACGACCTTCCCGGTGCCGAACAGGTTGAGGCCCGAGGTCTCCACCCGGAACCCGGCGTCGGTGAGCGCCTTGGTGGCCTGGTCCTTGGTCATCCCGACCACGTTCGGGACCGGTGTCTGGCCCTTGGAGACCGTCAGCGCGACCGGGCTGTTCGGGCGGAGCTGCCCGCCGGCGGCGGGGGCGGAGGAGATCACCGAGCCCTTGGGGACGGTGTCGTCGAACACCTCGGTGACCGTGCCCGGGGCCAGCCGGGCGTCGCCCAGCGCCTTCCGTGCGTCGGCCAGCGTCCGCCCGGCCAGCAGCGGGACGGCCACCTGCTCCGGGCCCTTGGACAGCACCACCCGGACGGTGTCGCTCTTGCGGACCCGCGCGCCGATCCCGGGATCGGTGGAGATCACCTGGCCGGCCGGCACCGTCTCGCTGAACTGCTCGCTGAACGCGCCCTGCAGGTCCCGCCCGTCCAGCGTCGCCACCGCCTGCTGCCGGGACTGCCCCAGCACGCTCGGCACCGTCGCGTACACCGCGCTGGAGAGCGTGTACGTCACGCCGCCGATCAGCAGCAGCACGGCCAGCCCGATCGCCGACCAGATCAGCGGCTTGCGCGAGCGGCCCGGGGCGCGGCGCCCGGCCCGCGGGGGCAGCGGGTCCTGCACCGGGCGGGGCGGCGGCAGCAGGTCCGGCGGGAGGTCGAGGACGCTGGTGCGCTCCACCGGGCGGTCGACCACGGCGGTCGCCTCGCCGGTCGGGAACTGCGGGCTCGGCCGGGTGGAGGCGGGCGGCTCGGCGTCCAGCTGCGCGGGGGAGAGCGCCCGGCGGGCCCGCTGCAGGGCCGCCAGCAGCTCCACCGCGTCCCACGGCCGGGCCTGCGGGTCGCGGGCCGTCGCGGCGGCCACTATCGCGTCCAGCTCCGGGCCGACCGCGGGCGCGGTCGCCGACGGCGGCGGGACGTCCTCGTGCAGGTGCCGGTACATCACCTGGGCCGGGTTCTCCCCGGTGTGCGGCTTGGCGCCGGTCAGCGTCTCGTACAGCAGGATGCCGGACGCGTAGACGTCCACCCGCTGGTCGGTCGGGGCGTCCTGGCTGATCTGCTCCGGGGCCAGGTACGAGACGGAGCCGAGCAGCGGGCCGGTGCTGGAGGTCACCGAGGTGTCGGCGCCCGACAGCAGCCGGACCAGGCCGAAGTCGGCGACCTTCACCAGGCCGCCGTCGGTGATCAGCACGTTCTCCGGCTTCACGTCCCGGTGCACCAGGCCCGCGCGGTGCGCGGCGCCGAGCGCGGCCAGCACCGGCTCCACGACGTCCAGCGCGGCCCGCACCGACAGCGCGCCCCGGTCGATCAGCACGTCGCGCAGGGTGCGGCCCGGCACGAACTCCATGGCCATGAACACCGCCCGGCCGTCCGCGCCCTGGTCGAGGACGTTGACCACGTTCGGGTGGGCGAGCCGGGCGACGGCCTTCGCCTCGCGGATGAACCGCTCGGTGAAGCCCGGGTCGCCGGCCAGCGAGGGGTGCATCACCTTGAGCGCCACCACGCGGTCCAGCCGCAGGTCGGTGCCCCGGTACACGGTGGACATGCCGCCCACGGCGATGCGCTGCTCCACCCGGTACCGCCCGTCCAGCAGCGCACCGATCAGCGGGTCGTCCACGGTCATGTCCACCTGAGGAGTCTAGGGCTAGAAGGCCGGGCGTTCCCTGGTGTCGAGGTCGGCGCGGCCGGCCATGGTGGAGGAGGCCTCGGCGTGGAAGCGGCGGGGGATGCGGCCGGCGCGGTGGGCGAGGCGGCCCGCCTCGACGGCGCGGCGCATCGCGTCGGCCATCAGCACCGGCTCCTGGGCGCGGGTGACGGCGGACGCCAGCATCACGGCGGAGCAGCCGAGCTCCATGGCGAGGGCCACGTCGGAGGCGGTGCCGGCGCCCGCGTCCAGGATCACCGGGACGCCCGCGGCCTCGACGATCAGCTGGAAGTTGTGCGGGTTGCGGATGCCCAGGCCCGAGCCGATCGGCGAGCCCAGCGGCATGATCGCCGCACAGCCGACGTCCTCCAGCTTGCGGGCCAGCACCGGGTCGTCGTTGGTGTACGGGAGGACCGTGAAGCCGTCGTCGACCAGGGTCTCGGCGGCGTCGAGCAGCTCGATCGGGTCGGGCAGCAGGGTGCGCTCGTCGGCGATCACCTCCAGCTTGACCCAGTCCGTGCCCAGCGCCTCGCGGGCGAGGCGGGCGGTCAGCACCGCCTCGCCGGCGGTGTAGCAGCCGGCCGTGTTCGGCAGCACCCGGATCGCGTTGCGGGACAGCACGTCCAGGACCGAGCCCTGGGTGGAGGCGTTCACCCGGCGCATCGCCACGGTGGTCAGCTCCGTCCCGGACACCTGCAGGGCCTGCTCCAGCACCTCCAGGCTGGGGGCGCCGCCGGTGCCCATGATCAGCCGGGAGGCGAAGGTGGTGTCGGCGATGGTGAGAAGGTCGTCGGCCATCGGGGTCAGCCTCCCTGGACTGCGGTCAGGATCTCGATCCGGTCGCCCTCGGCCAGCGCCGTGGCCGGCCACGAACCGCGGGGCACCACGGCCTCGTTGAGCGCCGCCGCCACCCCGGTGTTGGCGCCGCTCAGTTCGGCCACCACCTCGGCGAGGGTGGCCGCGGCGGACAGCGTGCGCCGTTCGCCGTTGACGGTCAGTGAGATCTCGTTCATGCCAGGGCCTTTGAGAAGCGGTCGGGGGAGAAGGCGGCGGCCAGGTCGGGGACGGTGCCGGTGGCCAGGTAGTCGGCGAGCAGGTCGCCGGTGGCCGGGGTGAGCAGCACCCCGTTGCGGTAGTGGCCGGTGGCGGCGGCCAGGCCGGGCAGCGCGGTCGGGCCGAGCAGCGGCGCGTTGTCGGGGGAGCCGGGCCGCAGGCCCGCGTTGGTCTCGGCGAGCGGCAACTCGGTGATGCCCGGCACCAGTTCGTGGGCGTCGCGGAGCAGCTCGTACACCCCGCCGGCGGTCACCTGGGTGTCGTACCCCTGCTCCTCGCTGGTCGCGCCGATCACCAGCTCGCCGTCGGCGCGCGGCACCAGGTAGATGTGCTGCCCGCGCACCACCGCCCGGACGTTGCGGGACAGGAACGGCGCGTACATCTCCGGGATGCGCAGCCGCAGCACCTGGCCCTTGACCGGGCGGATCGCCGGCAGCACCCCGTCCGGCAGGCCGGGCAGCAGGTGGCTGCGGGAGCCGGCCGCGAGCACCAGCTGCGCCGCGTGCACGGCGCCGCCGTCGGCCAGCCGGACGCCGGTCGCCCGGCCGCCGTCGACCAGCAGCTCGGCGGCCTCGGCGGCCAGCAGCCGCACGCCCGTCCGCTCGCAGGCCGCCACCAGGGCGCGGGCCAGCCGGCGGCCGTCCACCTGGTGGTCGTCCTTGACGTGCAGGCCGCCCCGGACGCCGGGGGCGAGCATCGGCTCCAGCTTCCGGCACTCGCGGCCGGTCAGCCAGTGCGAGTCCAGGCCCAGCCGCTGGTGGAAGGCGTGCAGCTCGCGCAGCTCCTCGCGGTCGTCCGCGTCGAGCGCGACGGCCAGCGTGCCGGTCCGCCGGTAGCCGGTGTCCACGCCGGTCAGCGCGGTCAGCTCGGCGGCGAAGTCGGCGTACCGGGCGTTGGACGCCATGCCCAGGTGCAGCAGCGGCTCCTCGCCGTACTGCAGCTCGGTGACCGGGGCCAGCATGCCCGCCGCGACCTGTGCGGCGCCGCCGCCCGGGTGCGGGTCGACCACGGTGACGGCGAGGCCGCGCTGCGCGGTGCGCCACGCGACCGCGAGGCCGATGATGCCGCCGCCGACCACCAGGACGTCGGTGTCGGTCCGTGCCAAGGCTCTTCAGCTCCCTTCGCCGGTATGACCCGGATCAGGTTCGGACGGTCGCGGGCCGCTCCAGCCCGCCTCTCAGCCCGGTGCACCGGGCTCCCGTGGAGTTGTGGCTCCCACCATAACGCCGGGCCGAGGGCGTGCTGAAGGCGCGTACGAGGGGTGGACACCGGCTCGGTAGGGTGAGCGGCGTGGCAGAGCTGAACCGAACGGACAGGGTGGTCGTCGTCGGCGCCGGAATGGCGGGCGCGCAGGCCGCGCTCGGCCTGCGGCAGGGCGGCTGGCAGGGCCGGATCTCCCTGGTCGGGGACGAACCGCACCGCCCCTACGACCGGCCGCCGCTCTCCAAGGACGTGCTGCTCGGCAAGGCCGACGCCACCACCTTCGACATCGACTGGGAGCACCTCGGCATCGAGCTGCTCACCGACCGCCGGGCGGTCGGCCTGGACCCGGGCGTGCTGCGCACCGACGCCGGGGACGTCCCCTACGACGGCCTGGTGATCGCCACCGGCGCCGAGGCCCGCGACTTGCCCGGCGCCACCGGGACGCACATCCTGCGGACCGTCGACGACGCGCTCGCCCTGCGCGCCCTGCTCACCCCCGGCCGCCGGATCGTGCTCGTCGGCGCGGGCTGGATCGGCGCCGAGACGGCGACCGTCGCCCGGCAGCTCGGCTGCGAGGTCACCGTGGTCGAGGCCGGCCCGGCACCGCTGCCCGGCGCGCTGCCCGCCGAACTCGGCGCGCTGATGGCCGACTGGTACGCCGCCGCCGGGGCCGAACTGCGCTGCGGGGTCGGCGTCGCGTCCGTCGAACCCGGCGCGGTGCTGCTCACCGACGGCACCCGGCTGGCCGCCGACGAGGTGGTCGTCGGCATCGGCGCCCGCCCCGCCACCGGCTGGCTCGCCGGCAGCGGCGTCGAACTCGACGCCGGCGGCGCGATCCTGGTCGACGAGCGGCTGCGCACCTCGGTGGACGGCGTCTGGGCGGCCGGCGACTGCGTCGCGTACCCGTCGGCGCGGTCCGCCACCCGGCTCGGCGTGCAGCACTGGGACCACGCGCTGCAGTCCGGCGGCGCGGTCGCCGCCTCGCTGCTGGGCTCCGACGCCCCGTACGACCCGGTGCCGTACTTCTGGTCCGAGCAGTTCGGGCGGATGGTGCAGTACGCCGGGCGGCACGCGGACGCCGACGAACTGCTCTGGCGCGGCTCGGCGGCCGACCCCGCCTGGGCGGTGCTGTGGCTGCGCGGCGGCGCGCTGGTCGGGATGCTGGCCGTCGACCGGCCGCGCGACCTCAACCAGGCCCGCAGGCTGATCGACCGCGGCGCGGTCCTCGACCGGGCGCTCGCCGCCGACCCGGGCGTGCAGCTCAAGGCGGCCACGGCCGGTTGACGGGCTCCACGTGGGTAGGCTGGGTCCCGTGAGTGAGATCGATCCCAAGATTGACGCCCTGGTCCCCGCGTGGATGTACCTCCCCGACATCTCCGAACAGTGGGGTGTCGTGGTCACCCAGGTCCGGGAGATGGTGAAGTCCGGCACCCTGTTGGCCGTCCGGCGCGGCGAGAACAAGTCGCTTCAGGTCCCGGCGGACTTCATCGACGCCGACGGCCCGGTCAAGCACCTGGTCGGCACCCTGACCGTGCTGCGCGACGGCAGGTTCACCGACGAGGAGATCCTCGAGTGGCTGTTCACCGAGGACCCGTCGCTGCCCGGCACCCCGATCCAGGCGCTGCGCGAGAACCGCGGTACCGAGGTCAAGCGCCGCGCCCAGGCCATGTCCCTGTGACCGCGCCCTCCCCGCGGGCCGCGCTCGCCGACGCCCGGCTCTACCTCTGCACCGACGCCCGCCGCGAGCGCGGCGACTTCGCCGAGTTCGTCGACGCGGTCTACCGCGGCGGCGTGGACATCGTGCAGCTCCGCGACAAGGGCCTGGAGGCCAAGCAGGAGCTGGAGCACCTGGAGATCCTCGCCGACGCCGCCCGCCGGCACGGCAAGCTCTTCTCGGTCAACGACCGGGCGGACGTCGCCCACGCCGCGAAGCCGCACGTGCTGCACCTCGGGCAGGACGACCTGCCGGTGCCCGCCGCCCGCGCGATCCTCGGCGAGGACGTGGTGATCGGCCGCTCCTGCCACGCCGAGTCCGAGGTCGACACCGCGATCGTCGAACCCGGCATCGACTACTTCTGCACCGGGCCCGTCTGGCCCACCCCCACCAAGCCCGGCCGGCACGCACCCGGCCTCGACCTGGTGGCCTACGCCGCGAAGGCGGTCACCGACCGCCCCTGGTTCGCCATCGGCGGCATCGACCTCACCAACCTCGACCAGGTCCTCGCCGCCGGCGCCACCCGCGTGGTCGTCGTCCGCGCCCTGACCCAGGCCGACGACCCGGCGGCGGCAGCCGCGGAGTTCGTGCGCAGGCTTCGGTAATCAGGGGCTCGGGGAACCGAGCCCCTGACGGGTCTCAGTACTTGCGTGCGGTTGCTGCCTCGGCGAGGGCCCGGAGGGTGGCGCGGGCGGGGCCGTCGGCGAGGGGGGCGGCGTCGAGTGCGGCGAGCGACTGGTCCATCAGTTCGTCGATGCGGTGCTCGACGAGGTCGGCCGCGCCGCTCTTCTCGATCAGGGCCCGCATCCCGTCGACGTCCTCCGCGACGCCGAGCTGGGCGTCCAGGTACGCGGCGTCCCCGGCCGGCAGGCCTCGCATCGCGTGCGCGATCAGCAGCGTCCGCTTCCCCTCGCGCAGGTCGTCGCCGGCGGGCTTCCCGGTCACGGACGGGTCGCCGAACACGCCGAGCAGGTCGTCCCGCAGCTGGAACGCCTCCCCGAGTGGCAGGCCGAACGCCCCGAGCGCGTCGATCAGCTCCGCCGACCCGCCGGCGAGCAGCGCGCCGACCTGCAGCGGCCGCTCCACCGTGTACTTCGCCGACTTGTAGTGCAGTACGGTCCGGGTGCGCTCCAGCGACCCGGCGTCCGTGGAGTCGCCGGCCACCGGCTCCAGCACGTCGAGGTACTGCCCGAGCATCACCTCGGTGCGCATCAGGTCGAACATCGGCTTTCCGGCCCTGACGGCGGCGTCGTCCAGCCCGCAGGCCTGGAACAGTTCGTCGCACCAGATCAGCAGCAGGTCGCCGAGCAGCACCGCCGCGGAGGCGCCGTACTGCTCGCGGTCGCCGCGCCAGCCGCTGTCGCGGTGCATCGCCTCGAAGCGGCGGTGGACGGACGGCAGGCCGCGGCGGGTGTCGCTGCGGTCCATCAGGTCGTCGTGGACGAGCGCGCTGGCCTGCAGCAGTTCGAGGGCCGCCGCGGCCCGCTCGATGCCCGCGCTCCGCTCGGGGCCGCCGGCCGCCCGCCAGCCCCAGTAGCAGAAGGCGGGCCGCAGCCGCTTGCCGCCGTCGAGCAGGAAGTCGCGCAGGGCGTCGGCGACCGGGCCGAGCTGGGGGGAGATGGTGGAGAGCAGTGCCTGCCGGTCGTCCATGAACGCGGCGAGCGCGGCGTTGACCCGCTCGCGGACGGCCTCCGCGTCGACGGGGTTGGCGGTCAGGCTGGTGGGCGAGGGCACGCGGGACTCCGGTATCTATCGGCTGACAGTCAGACTAACCGGGCGGGCCCGCCGTCCCGGAATCGCGCCCTCGCCGCCCCCGCCCGCCGTCTCGGCAGCTGTCTCACCCCGTGGAACGCGTTTGTTCGCCCCCCTTCACCCACGGATAACCTGCCAGCATGGCACTCGGCATTCCCTCCACCAGAAGCGATCGCGCACAGACCGTGCGTGATCTGCTGGCGGCAGGCGACCGCTCCTTCTCGTTCGAGTTCATGCCTCCGCGCAGCGAGGAGGCCGAGCGCAAGCTCTGGGACGCGATCCGCCGGGTCGAGGCGCTCGACCCGAACTTCGTCTGCATGACGTACGGCGCCGGCGGCTCCTCGCGCGGCCGCACGGTCAACCTGGTCGGCCGGATCGCCACCGAGACCACGCTGACCCCGGTCGCGCACCTCACCGCCGTCGACCACTCGATCGCCGAGCTGCGCAACATCATCGGCCAGTACGCGGACGAGGGCGTGCGCAACGTCCTCGCCGTGCGCGGCGACCCGCCCGGCGACCCGATGGGCGAGTGGGTCCGCCACCCGGAGGGCGTCACCTACGCGTACGAGCTGGTCGAGCTGATCAAGGGCATCGGCGACTTCTGCGTGGGCGTCGCGGCCTTCCCGCAGATGCACCCGCGCTCGGAGAACTGGGACGACGACATCCGCCACTTCGTCGCCAAGTGCCGGGCCGGCGCGGACTACGCGATCACCCAGATGTTCTTCGAGCCGGAGGACTACCTGCGGCTGCGGGACCGGGTGTCCGCGGCGGGCTGCGAGACGCCGATCATCCCGGAGATCATGCCGGTCACCAACATCCGCCAGCTGGTCCGCTTCCCGCAGCTGTCCGGCTCGGACTTCCCGCCGGAGCTGGTGCGCCGCTTCGAGGCGGTCGCCGACGACCCGGCGGCGGTCCGCGCGGTGGGCATCGAGCACGCCACCGCGATGGCCGAGCGGCTGCTGGCCGAGGGCGCGCCCGGTCTGCACTTCATCACGCTCAACCACTCCACCTCGACCCTGGAGATCTACCAGAACCTGGGTCTGCACCGCCGCTGACCGCGGTCGTACGGCGGCGGCCGGCGTCCACGGATGCGGTGCTGTTCGCCCGGAGGCGGTACAGTCGCCCGCAACCGCGGCGCGTGCATCTGGAGGTAGCGGGATGGGCATCGGAAACCTGCTGCTCGACGGCGCGTTGGCGGTGGTCGCGCTCTGGCTGATCGCCGAGCTGCTGTTGCAGAACCGCGCCCCGCTGGTCTGGCGGGCGGTCGCGCTCGGCGGTTTCCTGCTGGTGGTCGCGGGCATGCAGCTGAGCTCCGTGCTGGTGATAGGGGCCGGCGCGGCCGGATTCGCCGTCGGTCAGACCTTCGTCACCCTCTCCGTGAAGCGCGGCCGCGTGGTCGGCTGGTCGCTGCGCCGTGCCGACGGCGCCCTGCCCGGTCCGCTCGCCAAGGTGCCGCTGCTGGCGGCCGCGACCGGCGGTGCCGTCGCGGCGGCCGACGAGGTGGAGGACGTCCCGGTGGTCGGGGAGGTCGGCCCGATCGAGGACGAGCCGGTGGCCGTCGAGCCCGTCGCGTACGAGCAGTACCAGGAGCTCGCCGACGACGGCGTGTACGCCGCGGAGCCGACGGCGGTCGGCTACTACCCCGACCAGCAGCAGGCGTACTACCCGCAGACCGGGTACGACCAGCAGCAGTGGGGCTACTACCAGCAGGGCTACCAGCAGCAGCAGGCGTACGCCTTCCCGCAGCAGCAGTACCAGGACCCGTACGCGCAGCAGCAGCAACAGCAAGAGCAACAGCAGTACCAGGACCCCTACGGCGGCCAGCCGCAGGGCTGGGACCAGCAGCAGGCGTACCCCGGCATCCCGCAGCAGCCGGGCTACGGGTACCAGACGCAGCCCCAGCCCCAGGCGCAGCCGCAGCAGCAGAACTGGGACTACCAGCAGCAGGTGTGACTCACGCCGGGCCGATCAGCCCCGCGGTGATCGAGGCGGACATCCCGACCCGGGGCAGCCCGCCGCCCGGGTGGGCGGTGCCGCCGATCCGGTAGAGGCCGGGTACGTCGGTCCGGTTGTCGGCGGCGAGCGGCGCCCCGGCCAGTGACGGCTCCGGTACCTCCGCGGTCACCCGGGTCTCGTGCCACAGCACCCGGTCGCGCAGGTCCACGCCGGCCTTCGCGAGGTGGTCCAGCAGGTGCGCGGCGTACGCGTCCCGGTCGGGTCCGATCTCGTCGAGGTCCCCGCCGTTCGGCACCGTCACGGTGAGCGTCGCCGACTCGTGGTCCGCGTCCGGGACGAGCGCCGGGTCGTCCGGGCGCAGCAGCTGGACGGTCGGGTGCTCCGGCAGGTCCTCGTGGTGGAACAGCCGGTCGAACTCCTGCTCCGGGTCGGCGGCGTGCACCACCGTGCGGTGGACGGTCCCCCCGGGCCGGGCGCCGCGCAGTGCCAGCAGCACGGTGAACCGGCCGAGCGCCCGCGAGCCGGACGGCACCGAGCTGAGCACGATGTCGGCGGGGATCCGCTCGCCCCCGGCGGTGCGCACCCCGACGAGAGCGCCGTCCTCGACCAGCGGCTCGGCGGGGGTGTCGAAGCGGAACTCCACCCGGCGCTGCTCGCAGCGCCGGAACACCGCGTCGGCCAGCGCCCGCATCCCGCCCCGGACGTACCAGACGCCGAAGGTCTGCTCCATGTACGGCAGCACGGTCGCGGAGGCCGGGCTGTCGCTGCCGAGACCGTGGCGCAGCGCGTACTCGGTGAGCAGCGCGGTCAGCCCCGGGTGCCCGCCCAGCTCGTGGCGGGCCACGTCGGCCAGGGTGTACCGGCCGCGCGGCAGCCAGCGGCCGAAGCCCCGGCGGGGCGGCACGGGGTACGGGTCGTCGGGCCGCCGCTCGGGGCGGGGCTCCTCCAGCAGGGGTCGGCGGGTGGCCTCCCAGACCGCCCGGCCGCGGTTGACCACCTCGCCCCAGCGTCCGCCGGAGCCGGCGCCGAAGGCGGCGTCCAGCGCCTGCCCGACCCCGCCGCGGGAGGCGTTGGGCAGCAGCAGCCCGGTGCCGTCGGGGAACAGGTGGCGGCTCTCCGGGTCGACCGGGGCCAGCTCGACCAGCTCCTCCAGCGGCTCCCGGCCGGTCTTCAGCGCGAGGTCGCGGTAGACGGCGGGCAGCGCGAGCAGGCCCGGGCCGGTGTCGAACGCGAACCCGTCGCGCTCGTACCGGCCCACCATCCCGCCGTACGTCGGCGAGGCCTCGCAGACCGTCACCCGGTGGCCGAGCGTGCCCAGCCGCGAGGCGGCGGCGAGCCCGCTCATTCCTGCGCCGATGATGACGATCCGTGCCATGGCCAACGATCCTAGCCAGCCGCGACCGGCACGCCGGCGCGGGCGGCCCGGCGCTCCCTGCGGCGCTGGAGGAAGCGGCGGATCCGGGTGACCGCGAACCAGACCAGCAGGCCGCCCAGCACCAGCAGGACCGCGGCGCCGGTGGCGGCGATCCACGGGTGGAAGACGGCCAGCACCACCAGGCCCGCCACGGAGAGGTCTTCCAGCAGGCTGACCGCGATGTTGGAGGCCGGCTCCGGCGAGGTGTTGATCGCCATCCGCAGCGAGGCCTTGATGCCGTGGCTGACCAGCGCGGTGGTGCCGCCGACCGCTCCGGCGGCGACCTCGCCGAGCGAGCCCGGGTCGTGCGAGGCGAGCAGCGCGCCGACGGTGGCACCGGCGATCGGCCGGATCACGGTGTGGATCGCGTCCCAGACCGAGTCCACGTACGGGATCTTGTCGAAGACCGCCTCGCACAGGAAGAGCACGCCGGCGGCGACCAGCACGTCGGTGCGCTCCAGCACCGGCGGCACCGACCCGGCGTCGCCGAAGCGGCCGAGCAGGCCGAGCAGCAGCACCACGGCGTAGGCGTTGACGCCGCTGGCCCAGCCGCTGGTGAAGATCAATGGGATGGCGTTCAACCCCTGGTTCCCCCTTCTCCGCGGCCGCCGTGATGCGCGACGGCCGACCGTTCAGGGTACCCGGCCGACCGGCGGGGGCGGCCTGAGTACCCGTACTCAGTCCACCGGTTGAGTAGCCGAGCGGATACCCGCTGACCAGTGCGGACGGGCAGAGTTGGGGTTACCGGGAGGGCGGGGACGACAAGCCCCCGCCGACCCGGGGCGCCCCGTGCCGGCCGCCGCCTGTGGGGGATCGGCGGCCGATGCAGCGGCCGGGGCGCTGTCAGCCGGAACGGGCCCGCGCACCGCCGACACGGGGCGGCGGAGCGGGGGCCGAGGGGGCCGGCTGTACGGGGGAAACCGGGGGGAAACCGGGGGCAATCGGTGCGCTGTGCGGCAGCGTCACCGGTCGACGTGCGGGGCGGTCCGCCGTGGACGTCCGGGGTGTGCGAACACTCCGGCGGACACGGGGGCCGCCCTCGCGGCGTTAGGGCGGGTTCGAGTGTCAGTGCCACCGTTCACGATGGAATGGCACGGACCGTCCGGTCCGGGCGCCCGCCTCGGAACGGAGGAGACCGTGCACGTCAGCCGTCCTGAGTTCGTCACCGCCCGCAGCGCCGCAGACCGTCCCGACGACCCGCAACTGCCCGTCCACCTGCCGCCCGCCGGCCCGCTGCCGTTGCCCGTCGCGCGGGAGCGCGGTTCGGACGTCCATCCCGTGCTGCGCCGGGCCGGGGCCCCACCCGCCGCCGTCGACCTGCTGCGGCAGGCGCACCGCACGCTGATCCGGGCCCGCGGCTGCGAGGATCCGCTGGAGCGCTACGCGACCGCGCACCTCGCCGCGCTGCGGACCACCGCCGCGGTGCTGGCGGTGCGGGGGCGCCCGGAGCGCAACCCGCGGCGCCGGCAGGCGATCCGCAGCGCGTGGGAGCTGCTGCCCGAGGTCGCGCCCGAGCTCGCCGAGTGGGCCGCCTACTTCGCGGCGGGCGCCCGCCGCCGCGCGGCCGCGGAGGCCGGCATCGCGGGCTCGGCCAGCGCCCGGGACGCGGACGACCTGATCCGCAACACGGCGCTGTTCCTGCGCATCGTGGACCGGCTGCTGGCTCGCTGACGAAGGGGCGGCCACGGCGCGTTGTAGCGTGGTGTCCGTCCGGCTGAATCGGCTTGCCAGAGGAGCTCCGCCTTGTACCCGACGCGTCCCCGCAGTGCCCTGCGTACCGCTGTGGTGTGGGAGGTGGTGCGGGCGGCCCTGGAGCGGCGGTCCGCGGAGTTGGAGCGCCCGGTCCTGGACGTGGTGGACACCGGCGGCGGCACCGGCAACTTCGCCGTCCCGGTGGCCAAGCTGGGCCACCGGGTGACCGTGGTGGACCCGAGCCCGGACGCGCTGTTCGCGCTGGAGCGGCGGGCCGCCGAGGCCGGCGTCACCGACCTGGTGCGGGCGGTCCAGGGCGACACCCAGACCCTGCCGGAGGTGGTTCCGGCGGGGTCGGTGGACGCGGTGCTGTGCCACGGCGTGCTGGAGGTCGTGGACGACCCGGCCGAGGCGCTGGGCAGCCTGACCGGGGCGCTGCGCAAGGGCGGCCTGGTCAGCCTGCTGGCGGCGAACCGGACCGGCGCCGTGCTGGCCCGGGCTCTGGCGGGCCACTTCACCGAGGCGCAGGCCGTGCTGGACGGCCCCGACGGCCGCTGGGGCACCGGCGACCCGATGCCGCGCCGCTTCACCGGCGACGAGCTCGCGGAGCTGGCCTCCGGCGCCGGACTGCGGGTGGTCTCGGTGCACGGCGTGCGGGTCTTCGCCGACCTGGTGCCCGGGGTGCTGGTGGACACCGAGCCGGGCGCGACCGACGCGCTGCTGCGGCTGGAGCTGGCGGCGGCCGAGCTGCCCGCGTTCCACGCGGTCGCGACGCAGCTGCACGTGCTCGCGGAACTCGCGTAGTCGGGCACTAGTTCCGCTCCTGCGGCGTTGGGATGCGTGCGGGCCGCGGTGGACGCGGCCCGAGCCACGCTGGATTGACCACGCCGAACTCGCGCGCTGGACCGTATGATCTGGGTAAAGCCGGTAAGCATGACACCCAGACCCATGGGGCATATGGACCACACAGGGCCGAGCCAGGGGTGGCGGACCGGTCGCCCCGCGACCGACGAGTAGGAGGACTCCGTGCCGCTCTCGGAGCACGAGCAGCGACTGCTCGAGCAGATGGAGCGAGCGCTGTACGCCGAAGATCCCAAGTTCGCGTCAGCGCTTGAGGGAACCGGCCTGCGCACCTACACCCGTCGGCGGGTCTACCTGGCCGTCGCGGGGTTCGTCGCGGGCATCGCTCTCCTGATGGGGGGCATGGTCGCCCAGATCATCTGGGTGAGCGTGGTCGGGTTCCTGGTGATGCTGGGTTGCGCGGTCCTCGCCGTCGCCTCGTGGCGGCGCGGCCCGGCCGGGTCGGGAGCGGGTCCGAGGCCAGCCTCGGCACCGCGCCGCAAGGCCGGAGTGATGGACCGAATGGAACAGCGGTGGCAGCGCCGTCGCGACGAGCACGACGGTCTCTAGGAGCCGCGGAGGCAAGGCGCAGAGGCAAGAGGAAGACGCGAGAGGGCGGGCAGTCGGTCGACTGCCCGCCCTCTCGCTGCGCTTACGCGTCCTTCTTCCGGCGCCGCAGGCGCCGCAGCGGCCGGGCGACCGTGCCGGTCACCGCGGCGGAGACCCGGCCGAGGGTGCCGGTGACCCGGTCGCGGACGGCCGCGACCCGGTCGGTGATCGTCCACCGGAGGCGGACGGCGGAGGCCGGCAGCAGCACGGCGCGGATCCGTCCGGCCCGGCCGACCCGGGCCCGCAGACCGTCCCGGGCGGTGCGGACGTCGGTGGCGAGCTGCGTCGGGGCCTCGGTCGAGCGGGCGTACATCACCCGTTCGGTCGCAAGTGCCACGCGTCCGGCCGCGGCGGCGGCCTCGGGGCCGAGCTCGGCCTGCTCGGTGAGCCGGCGGACGGTGTGCCGCGGGGTGCGGGCGTCGTCCGGCGGGATGCCGAGGTCCCAGGCGGAGTCGATCAGCTCGGCCCAGGCGGCGAGCACCTGCGCGTCGCTGAGCTCGCTCCGTCCGCCGCCGGGTCCGTGCCGGCCGGCGCCGAGCCGGCGTCGGCGCTGCCGGGCCCGCCACAGCATCGGCGTGGCGAGCAGCGCGAGCACCACCAGGCCGCCCAGGACGGCGACCAGCACCGTCCAGTTCTGCCACCAGGCCGGAGCGGTCTTCTTCTGCTCGGCGACCTGGCTCTCGTCCTCGCAGGCGCCGGCCTTGCGCTGCTCGGCGCTGCACTTGCTGCTGGCGGACGGCGCGGGCGCGGCGGAGTCGGTGGGCGCGGCGGTGGGCTGCTGGGCGGTGGCGCTGGGCGCCGGGGCGACCTGCTCACGGGTGTAGTCCGGCACCACGCCCCGGTTGGGGGTGGGCTCGAAGCGCAGCCAGCCGATGCCCTGGAAGTACAGCTCGGGCCAGGCGTGGAAGTTCGAGCTGCGGACGATCCGGTTGGTGTCGTTGCCAGTGCCGGCGGTGAAGCCGATCGCGACCCGGGCCGGGATCTTCAGCGAGCGGGCCATCGCCGCCATGGTGGCGGCGTAGTGCACGCAGAAGCCGTCCTTCTCCTGGAGGAACTTGGCGATCGCCTCCGGGCCGGTGCGCGGCTCCACCTTGGTGCTGTACGTGAAGGCGCCGCTGGTGAAGTACTGCTGCAGCGCCACGGCCTGGTCGTACGCGGTGCGCTTGCCGCGGGTGACCTCGGCGGCGGTGGCGGCGACCACCGGCGGGAGGTTGGGCGGCAGTGACAGGTACCGGTTGGTGATCGCGGTCGGGGCCGTTCCGGCGGCGCGCAGCTGTGCGGCGGTCGGCTGGACGGAGGTCGAGCCGACCGCGTACTGCAGGTTGTTGAGCTTCTGGCTGCCGACCGTGGACAGCGTCCGGGCGCCCCGGTCGAAGCGCCAGTTGGTGGTCGGGCCGACCTCGACCCAGGCGGCCGGGTACGGCATCGGCAGCCAGGTGGTGGAGAGCTTGTCGGAGATCTTCACGGTGGTGCGCACCGAGCCGGTGGCGATGGACGAGGAGAGGCCCTCCGGCGACGGGAGGGGGCCGGGCGGCACGTTCTCCAGGTTCTGGTCGCCGATCTTCCACTCCTCGCCGTTGAAGTCGCTGAGTGCGGCGACCCGCAGGTACATCTGCTCGGCGGCGCCCGGGTCGGTGGTGTACCGCAGCAGCTCGGTGTCGTCGGAGCTGCGCAGGTTGGCGGTGAGCGCGACCACCAGGTTGAGCGAGCGCTCGCCGCCGACGCCGGGGCCCGTGCCGGTGCCGGTGCCGTTGCCGAAGCCGCCGATCAGGCCGGTGCCGGCGTTCGGCAGGAAGGCGGGCAGCAGCATCGCGGCGAGCAGCGCGATCACGCCGACCCGCTGGCCGCTGTGCGACAGGCCGCCGCTGGTGCGGCCGGCGCCGGTGAAGACCCGGCCCCAGCGGGAGAGCCGGTCCTGGCCCTCGGTGAAGAGCAGCACCAGGTAGCCGATCGAGGCGGTGGTGAACCACAGCCAGGCGGCGCCGGCGCTGCCGGCCAGGCCGGTGCCGACCGAGTACAGGGCGAGCAGCGGCAGGCCGGCGGCCGCGGCCCGGCGGAAGGTCACCGCGAGGCCGTCCACCGCGACGGCGACCAGCGACACCGCGCCGATCACGATCAGCCGCAGGCCGTCGGTGGCGGGTGCCGGGATGGCGTACTGGCCGATGTCGTTGCCGCCGGAGTTCAGCAGCGCGCCGACCGCGTCCAGGGCCTTCGGGCCGGGCAGCACGCCGTAGGCCATCGAGGGCTGCACGAAGGTCAGCAGCAGCAGGTACAGCACGGCGAGCAGCTGGAGCGGGACCACCAGCATCCGCGGCAGCGGCAGCACCCGCAGGGTCGCGCCGATGCCGGCGGTGGCGACGATCATCAGCAGCCCGTGCGGGATCAGCCGGATCGACTCGTTGAAGAGCGGCATCAGGCTGAGCGCGGCCAGCGCCGTGGCCAGCGCCGCGCAGAAGGTCAGCTTGGCCCTCGTCGTCACGCCCCCACCTCGTTTCGATAGGCCGTCGAGTTCTGGGTGCGGTCGGCGGCCCGCCACAGCCGGGGCAGCGAGTCGCCGGCCTTGACCGGGAGCACCGTCCAGCCGGCCTGGCGCAGCCGGGCCACGTTGTCCTCGTGGGCGGTGTCCTCGCCGAAGCCGGGCAGCACCGTGCCGAGGCCGGTCCAGCTGGCGGTGTCCAGCAGCAGGGCGACCGCGCCGCCGGCCCGGCGGCGCAGCCGGCCGAGACGGACCGCCTGCTCCTCGTCGAGCGAGCCGAGGACCGCCACCAGCAGGCCCTCGCCGTGCGCCCGGAGCGCGTCCTCGGCGCGGGCCAGGCCGCCGCCGTCGGAGTGCTCGACCACCGCGAGGGTGTCCAGCAGCAGGCCGGCGGCCTCGGCGATGCTCGGAGCACTGGTGCCCGGCTCGGGCACCGAGACGCCGGTGTCGGTGAGCAGCCGGGTCTGGTAGCCGCGCTCGACCAGGTGGACGCCGATCGAGGCGGCGCAGGAGACCGCCCACTCGAAGGAGGAGGCCGGCCCGCTGCCGCGGTGGGCGATCTCCCGGGTGTCCAGCAGCACGGTGGCGCGGGCCTTCAGCGGCTGCTCCTCGCGGCGCACCATCAGCTCGCCGTACCGCGCGGTGGACTTCCAGTGCACCCGGCGCAGGTCGTCGCCGTGTCGGTACTCGCGCGGGATCACGTCGTCGTCGCCGGCCAGCGCCAGCGCGTGGGTGTTGGAGTCGCCCTGGCCGCCCCACTCGCCGGGCAGGGTGACCGCCGGCAGGTCCTGGACCTGCGGCACCACGGTGAGCAGGTCGGAGGCGGCGAAGGAACGGGTCAGCTCGCACATCCCGAACGGGTCGGAGAGCCGCAGCTGCAGCGGGCCGAGCTGGTAGCGGCCGCGCAGGTCGGAGCGGACCCGGTAGGAGACCTCGCGGTAGCCGTGCTGCTCGACCCGGTCCAGCACGAAGCGCGGGCGCGGACCGAGCACGTACGGCACCCGGTCCTCCAGCAGCAGCAGGCCGGTGGGCACCCGGGAGACGTTGTCCAGGCGCAGGTGGACCCGGGCCTCCTGGCCGGCCGCCGCGCGGTGCGGGGAGAGCCGGCGCCCGCCGGCCACCCGGTAGCGGGTGCGCATCAGCAGCAGCGAGGAGGCCAGCGGCAGGGTGGCCAGCAGCACGCCGACCCGGAACAGCGCGTCCTGGCCGAAGACGTACGCGCAGACCGCCGCGGTCAGGCCGGCGGCCAGGAAGGAGCGGCCCCGGGTGGTCAGCCCGCGCAGCCCCGCCCGGAAACCGGCGGGGTTGTCGGAGCGCGCCATGTCAGCGGCCCTGCGGACGCGGGATCGGCAGTCGGGCCACCAGGTCGAGCACCACCTGCTCGGAGGTGCGGCGGCTCAGTTGGGTCTCGGAGGTCGGCAGCAGGCGGTGCGCGAGGACCGGCACGGCCAGCGCCTGGATGTCGTCCGGCAGCACGTAGTCGCGGCCGTCCAGGGCGGCGTGCGCTCTCGCGGCGCGGACCAGGTGCAGGGTGGCGCGCGGCGAGGCGCCCAGGCGCAGCTCCGGCGAGGTGCGGGTGGCGCCCACCAGGTCGACCGCGTAGCGGCGCACCGGGTCGGACACGTACACCGTCTTGACCAGGTCGATCAGCTTCAGCAGGTCGTGCGCGTGGGCGACCGGCTGGAGGTCCTCCAGCGGGTTGGCCGCCGAGTGCAGGTCGAGCATCGCGTACTCGGCCTCGGGGCTGGGGTAGCCGATCGAGACCCGGGCCATGAAGCGGTCCCGCTGGGCCTCCGGGAGGGAGTAGGTGCCCTCCATCTCGACCGGGTTCTGGGTGGCGATCACCATGAACGGCGACGGCAGCTCGTAGCTGGTGCCGTCGATGGTGACCTGGCGCTCCTCCATCGACTCCAGGAGGGCGGACTGGGTCTTCGGCGAGGCCCGGTTGATCTCGTCGCCGACCACGATCTGCGCGAAGATCGCGCCCGGCCGGAACTCGAAGTCGCGCTGGTGCTGGTCGAAGACGTTGGTGCCGGTCACGTCGGACGGCAGCAGGTCCGGGGTGAACTGGATCCGGCGGACGCTGCAGTCCAGCGAGCGGGCCAGGGCCTTGGCCAGCATCGTCTTGCCGACGCCGGGGACGTCCTCCAGCAGCAGGTGGCCCTCGGCGAGCAGCACGGTCAGTGCGATCCGCACCGCCTCGGGCTTGCCCTCGATGACGCTCTCGACCGATGCCCGGACCCGGTCGACGACCGCCGCCAGCTCCGCCAGATCGACCGGCTCCCGCTGCGAGGCCCCCGCCGTTGCGCCCTGTCCGTTGTAGGTCGTCACCCGTCCGCTCCCAATGCGTGTTTCCCCGAAGAACCAGGCGCATTCTTCCCTGTCAGGAGGCCAGAAGTCACTCAGGTGGGCGACAATGCGTGCACTGTCCCAATTTGGGCGGCTCCGGGAGCACGACAGTGGGCCCCGGAGACGCCGGGGGTCAGGCGATCTCGCGGAGCAGGCCGGTGTGGACGTCGAAGACGAAGCCGCGGACGTCGTCCTTGTGGAGCAGGAACGGCGAGGTGCGGACGCGCGTCATGGACTGGCGGACGTCGCCGTCCAGGTCCACGAAGGACTCCACCGCCCACTGCGGGCGCTGGCCGACCTCGAGCTCCAGCTCGCGGCGGAAGTCCTCGGTCAGGCCGAGCAGGCCGCAGCCGGTGTGGTGGATCAGCACGACCGAGCGGGTGCCCAGGGCGCGCTGGCTGATGGTGAGCGAGCGGATCGTGTCGTCGGTGACGACACCGCCCGCGTTGCGGATGATGTGGGCGTCGCCGAGGTCCAGGCCGAGCGCGGCGAACAGGTCGAGCCGGGCGTCCATGCAGGCCACCACGGTGACCTTCTGCACCGGGCGGGCGTCCATGCCGCCGTCGCGGAAGGTCTGCGCGTAGACCCGGTTGGCTTCGACGAACCGGTCGGTGATCGTGGGCTCGGAGCTGGCAGCGGCGGACGGCGCGGGCCGGTCGGGGGTCACGGTCATGGGGACGACGGTAATCGGATTTCCGCTGCCGTGGAGGGGGCCGCCACCGCCTGGTCGCCGGCTGTGACCGAGCCCATAGCGAGGCTCCAGCGCACTGACCGGTTTGCCCCGGTACCTCCGCCCGGGTGGTGCGCCGACGAGGTGCGTTGACTGGTCCGGGGTGCGCGATAGGCTGGCCGCCCCGGTCCGTACGCGGCCCGCGGCCTCCTCCCGCTCCAGTGCCCACCTGGCGCACCTTCCCCGGTGCCGGGCGGTCACTTCCTTCCCCGGGCGAGCGGGCGGGGACCACGGGTGGCGTACGGACCTGCGGGGGCGGTGCGCGAGAATGGACCCGCCACAACTGCACCGAGGAAGGGCCGTGGACCCCATGAGCAGCGAAACTCCGGCCCCCAAGCACATCCCCGTGATGCTGCAGCGCTGTATGGACGCGCTCGCCCCGGCGCTCGCGGAGCCCGGCGCGGTGGTGGTCGACGCCACCCTCGGCCTCGGCGGGCACAGCGAGGCGATCCTCACCCAGTTCCCCGAGGCCCGGCTGGTCGCCGTCGACCGAGACCCGTCCGCCCTGAAGCTCTCCGGCGAGCGGCTGGCCCGCTTCGGCGACCGGGCCACCCTGGTGCACGCCGTCTACGACGAGATCCCGCAGGTGCTGGACGACCTGGGCATCGCCCGGGTCCAGGGCGTGCTCTTCGACCTCGGCGTCTCCTCGATGCAGCTGGACGAGGCCGACCGCGGCTTCGCCTACGCCCAGGACGCGCCGCTGGACATGCGGATGGACCAGACCCGCGGCCTGAGCGCCGCCGAGGTGCTGAACACCTACAGCCACGGCGACCTGGCCCGGATCCTCAAGGTCTACGGCGAGGAGCGGTTCGCCGGGAAGATCGCCTCGGTGATCCTGCGGGAACGCGAGAAGGAACCGTTCACCAACAGCGCGCGTCTGGTCGAGTTGGTACGCAACGCCATCCCGGCCGCCACCCGGCGCACCGGAGGGAACCCGGCCAAGCGCACCTTCCAGGCGCTGCGGATCGAGGTCAACGGCGAGCTGGAGGTGCTCGACCGGGCCATCCCCGGGGCACTGCAGCGGCTCGCGCTCGGCGGGCGGATCGTGGTGATGTCCTACCAGTCGCTGGAGGACCGCCTGGTCAAGCAGTACTTCCAGGCCGGTGCCACCAACACCGCCCCGCCCGGGCTGCCGATCGTCCCGGAGGAGCACCAGCCCTGGTTGAAGCTGCTCACCCGAGGTGCCGAGCTGGCCACCGAGGAGGAGATCGAGGAGAACCGGCGCGCCGCGCCCGTGCGGTTGCGTGTGGCGGAGAGGATCAGGGAGACCCGGGGCTGAACCGGCCTGGGGGAGGGCGAGCCAGAGGGAGAAGCACGGTGGCGGGCGGGGTGCGGGGCAGCGGAGTGCTCCCCGGGCAGGCGGGCAGGGCACGCATCACGGTACGGCCGGGCGCCCGGCAGGTACGGGGGCGGACGCCCTTCGCGGTCCTGGTGGTGGTGCTGCTCTCGGCCGGACTGCTCGGCCTGCTGATGCTCAACACCGCGATCAACGAGGGCTCCTTCACCCTGTCCAAGCTGCGCAAGCAGACCACCGAGGCGACCGACCAGCTGCAGACCCTGCAGCACCAGATCGACCAGCAGTCCGCACCGGACGCGCTGGAGCGCCGGGCCCGCGAGCTCGGCATGGTGCCCGGCGGCGACCCGGCCTTCCTGAAGGACGACGGCAGCGTGCTCGGCACCCCCAAGGAGGCGCAGGACAGCCCGCCGGTCAAGCGCACCGGCAACGACCTGTGGCAGTCCGGGGCGAGCCCCTCGCCCACCCCCTCCTCCGGCGACCTCGGGGTGGAGCTGGCCCCGCTCCCGCCCGCCACCCCCTCCCCGGCGCCGGGCAGCCCGGCCGCCGCGAACCCCGCGGGCCAGAGCCCCGGCGCGGCCAACCCGGCGACCCCGGCGGGAGGCGGCCGATGAGCACCCCGCGCCGACCCGCCGGCGGTTCCGGCGACCGCCGCCCGCCCCGGCCCGCCCGCCCGCGGGGCGAGGAGCCGCGGCCCCGCGCCCCGCGTCCGCGCACGCCCGACCCGCGCCGCGCGGCCGAGGCCCGGCGCGCCGCCGAGCCGCGCCGCACCACCGACCCCCGGCGCCCGGCCGCCCGCCGCCCGCAGCGCCCGGCGGCCCGTCCGCAGCAGCGCGCCATCCGGCTGGCCGACCCGCGCCGCCGGCTGCGGCTGGTCACCGGCTCGCTGGCGCTGGTCTTCGCGGTCTTCGCCGGCCGGCTGGTCCAGCTCCAGCTGCTGGACTCCGACGCGCTGGCCGCCGCGGCCGGGGCCAACAAGTACGTCCAGGCGGTGCTCCCC
This sequence comes from Kitasatospora sp. NPDC048365, assembly GCF_043200835.1. Taxonomy (NCBI): domain Bacteria; kingdom Bacillati; phylum Actinomycetota; class Actinomycetes; order Kitasatosporales; family Streptomycetaceae; genus Kitasatospora; species Kitasatospora sp. NPDC048365. The sequence continues at coordinate 16,173 of NZ_JBICYJ010000014.1, read as the reverse complement.
GCCGAGCGCGGCTCGATAACGGCCGCCGACGGCACCGTGCTGGCCACCAGCGTGGACGCCTACGACGTCACCGCCGACCCGACCATGCTCACCCCCGAGGCGGCCCACCTGCCGGACGCCCCCGAGCAGGCGGCGGCGCTGCTCGCGCCCATCCTCGGCCAGCCCAAGGAGAAGCTCGCCGCCGCGCTGCACCTCAACCCGAAGAACCCGAAGAGCCAGTACGCGCTGCTCGCCCCCCGGCAGACCCCGGAGGTCAAGGGGCAGATCGCCGACCTGCGCTCCACGCTGACCAAGCAGACCGACTCCGCGGCCTGCCGCGGGCAGAAGGCGATGCTCGGCAAGCCCGCCGAGCAGGGCGGCCGGCAGTTCCTCGACGGCACCTGCGCCAACCCGCTGGCCGGGATCTTCTGGGACGAGTCCACCCGGCGCAGCTACCCGGCCGGCGGGCTGGCCGCCAACCTGGTCGGCTTCGTCAACTCCGAGGGCGTCGGCACCGGCGGCCTGGAGCTGCAGTACCAGCAGCAGCTGGCCGGCGTCGCGGGCAAGTCCACCTACGCCTCGGCCGGCGGCCGCCGGGTGCCCACCGCCGGCGGCAGCCGGCAGGACCCGGTGCCCGGCACCGACCTGCGCCTGACCATCGATCCGGACATCCAGTGGGCGGCCCAACGGGCCATCACCGACCAGGTCTCCAACGCCGGGGCGGAGAAGGGGTACGTGATCGTCCAGGACGTGAGGACCGGTCAGGTCCTGGCGATGGCGACCTCGCCCGGCTTCAACCCCAACCAGCTCTCCTCGGCCCGGCCCGAGCAGCTCGGCAACGCCGCCCTGCAGGACGCCTACGAGCCGGGCTCCACCGCCAAGCTGATGACCATGGCCGCGGTGCTGGACACCGGCAAGGCCACCTGGGACACCCACGTCACGGTGCCCAACACGCTGCAGCGCTCGGACCGGGTCTTCCACGACGACGTCGACCACGAGACCTGGTACCTGACCCTGGCGGGCGTCCTCGCCAAGTCCTCCAACATCGGCACCATCGAGGCCGCCGAGACCTTGGGCAACACCCAGGCGGAGTCCAACCAGGTGCTCGGCGGGTACCTGCAGAAGTTCGGCATGGGGCAGCCCACCGGCCTCGGCTTCCCCGGCGAGACCCGGGGCATCCTGGCGAAGCCGGAGAGCTGGAGCGGCTCGCAGCAGTTCACCATCCCGTTCGGCCAGGGCCTGTCGGTCAACGCCCTGCAGGCCACCTCGGTCTTCTCCACCATCGCCAACGGCGGGGTGCGGGTGGCGCCCGGCCTGCTGGCCGGCACCACCGGCCCGGACGGGAAGTACACCCCGGCGCCGGCCGGGGCGCAGACCCGGGTGGTGACGGAAGCGACCGCGAAGACGCTGACCGAGATGCTGGAGTCCGTCGTCACCGACGAGCAGGGCACCGGCACCAAGGCGCAGATCCCCGGTTACCGGGTGGCCGGAAAGACCGGCACCGCCAACCGGGTGGACCCGAAGACCGGCAAGTACTCCGGGTACACCGCCTCCTTCATCGGCTTCGCCCCGGCGGACCAGCCCCGGGTGACGGTCTCGTGCGTCATCCAGGACCCGGTCAACGGGCACTTCGGCGGCCAGCTCTGCGGCCCCGTGTTCAAGCAGGTGATGGAGTTCGCCCTGAAGTCCCTGCGGGTCCAGCCGAGCGGCAGCGAGGCGCCCAACCTGCCCGTCGAGTGGAAACCCTGAAAGAAGCGGCCATGAGCACGTCCCCCGAACACCCCGAGCAGGCCGGAACGCCGTCCGGTGTGAGCAGCGTCACGTCCGCTTCCGGTCGGTTTGGCTCTGGGGGGCCCGGGGCCGATAGCCTTCCGGCCGTGCCGAAACCCGATCAAATCTCCGCGAGCCCGCCCCGCCCCGAGCGGGCGCCGGCGCTGCCGTTCGCCGAGGTGGTGCGCCTGCTGGGGCTGCCCGCCGCGGAGGGCCCGCAGGTCACCGGTGTCACCCACGACTCCCGGGCGGTCCGCCCGGGCGACGTCTACGTGGCCTTCCCCGGTGCCAACGTGCACGGCGCCAGGTTCGCCGCCCAGGCCGCCGCGGCCGGAGCGGTCGCCGTGCTGACCGACGCGGCCGGCGCCGAGCAGGCCGCCGACTGCGGCGCCCCGCTGCTGGTGGTGCCCAGCCCGCGCGCCGTGATGGGCACCCTCGCCGCCGCCGTGTACGGCGCGCCGAGCGAGCAGCTGCTGATGATCGGCCTGACCGGCACCAACGGCAAGACCACCACCTCGTACCTGGTCGAGGGCGGCCTGCGCGGCCACGACCTGGTGCCCGGGGTGATCGGCACGGTCGAGATGCGGGTCGGCGACGAGCGGATCAAGAGCGAGCGGACCACCCCCGAGTCCACCGACCTGCACGGCGTCCTCGCGGTGATGCGCGAGCGCGGCGCGGACGCGGTGGTCATGGAGGTCTCCAGCCACGCCCTGGTCTACGGCCGGGTCGACGGCGTGGTGTACGACGTGGCGCTGTTCAACAACCTGACGCCCGAGCACCTGGACTTCCACCCGGACATGGAGGACTACTTCCGGGCCAAGGCCAGGCTCTTCCAGACCGACAAGGCCCGCCGGGGCGTCACCAACCGGGACGACGCGTACGGCCGGCGGCTGGCAGCCGAGGCGCCGATCCCGATGACCACCTTCTCGGCGGCCGGCGACCCGGAGGCCGACTGGCGTGCGGTGGACGTGCAGCTCGGCCCGGCCGGCTCCACCTTCCGCGTGGTCGGCCCGGACGGTGCCGAGGCCGACGCCGCGGTGCCGCTGCCCGGCCCGTTCAACGTCTCCAACGCGCTCGGCGCGATCGCCGCCCTGGTCACCGCGGGCGTCCCGCTGGCGGCCGCGGTCGCCGGGGTCGCCTCGGTGCCGGGCGTCCCGGGCCGGCTGGAGAAGGTCGACGCCGGGCAGCCGTACGTCGCCGTGGTCGACTACGCGCACAAGCCGGACGCGCTGGCCGCGGTCTGCGAGTCGCTGCGCGAGGTCACCAAGGGCCGGCTGCACGTGGTGGTCGGCTGCGGCGGCGACCGCGACCCGTACAAGCGCGGGCCGATGGGCGCCATCGCCGCCCGGCTCGCCGACACCGCGGTGCTGACCAGCGACAACCCGCGCTCGGAGGACCCGCTGGCGATCCTCGCCACCATGCTGACCGGCGCCGCCGGGGTGCCCGAGGAGGAGCGCGGCGAGGTGCTCGCGGTGCCCGACCGGGCCGAGGCGATCGCCCTGGCGGTGGCCCGCGCGCACGCCGGGGACACCGTGCTGGTGGCCGGCAAGGGCCACGAGCTGGGCCAGTACGTGAAGGGCGAGGTCCGCCCGTTCGACGACCGCGAGGTCCTGCGCGAGGCGATCGCGCACGCGCCGAGCACCGGAGAGGTGGAGCAGTGATCGCACTGACCCTGGCCGAGGCCGCCGCCGCCGTCGGCGGCACGCTGGACGGCGCCGAGCCGGACGCGGTGATCACCGGCGCGGTCGTCACCGACAACCGGCAGCTGGAGCCCGGCGGCCTGTTCGTGTGCATCCGCGGCGAGCGGGTGGACGGGCACGATTTCGCCGCCGGCGCGGTCGCCGACGGCGCCGTCGCGGTGCTCGCCACGCGGCCGGTCGGCGTGCCCGCGATCCTGGTCGACGACGTCGTCGTCGCGCTCGGCCGGCTCGCCCGCGCGGTGGTCGCCAGGGCGGAGAGCGTCGAGGTGGTCGCGATGACCGGCTCGGCCGGCAAGACCTCCACCAAGGACCTGGTCGCCCAGCTGCTGACGCGCCGCGGCGAGACCGTCTTCCCGCCCGGCTCGCTCAACAACGAGATCGGCCACCCGCTGACCGCGCTCAAGGTCGCCCCGACCACCCGTCACCTGGTGATGGAGATGGGCGCCCGGCACAAGGGCGACATCGAGTACCTGAGCGGCATCACCCCGCCCACCGTCGGCCTGGTGCTGAACGTCGGCACCGCGCACGTCGGCGAGTTCGGCTCCAAGGAGGCGATCGCCGAGGCCAAGGGCGAACTGGTCGAGGCGCTGCCCGCCGACGGCATCGCCGTGCTCAACGCCGACGACCCGCTGGTGCGGGCGATGGCGTCCCGCACCAAGGCCCGCGTGGTGCTGTTCGGGGAGAGCCCGGACGCCCGGATCCGGGCCACCGGAGTTCGCCTGGACGACACCGGACGGCCATCGTTCACGCTCACCACCCCAGCCGGTTCCGCGGCCGTACAGCTGCGCCTGTACGGTGAGCACCACGTCTCGAACGCCCTCGCCGCCGCCGCGGTGGCGGTGGAGCTCGGGATGCCCGTCGACGACGTCGCCGAAGCCCTCAGCGAGGCGGGTGCGCTGTCCCGCTGGCGCATGGAGGTCGTCGAACGGGCCGACGGTGTGACCGTCGTCAACGACGCCTACAACGCGAACCCGGACTCGATGCGGGCCGCGCTGCGGGCGCTCGCGACGATGGCCGGCCGCGGCCCGGAGCGCCGCCGTACCTGGGCGGTGCTCGGCGAGATGCGGGAGCTCGGCGAGGACAGCTTCGACGAGCACGACGCCATCGGGCGGCTCGCGGTGCGGCTGGACGTCACCAAGCTGGTGGCGGTCGGCGGACGCGAGGCGGCCTGCATGGAACTGGGCGCGAGGAACGAAGGTTCGTGGGGTGAGGAGTCGGTGCTGGTGTCCGATGCGGACGCGGCGATCGAGCTGCTGCGCAGTCAGGTGCGGCCGGGGGACGTGGTCCTGGTGAAGGCCTCCCGTTCGGTGGGTCTCGAGAGGGTCGCCGAGGCCCTGCTTGCGGACGGTGCTGCCTCGTGAAGCAGATCCTGTTCGCCGGCATGATCGGCCTGGTGCTCTCCCTGCTGGGCACCCCCGCGCTCATCAAGCTGCTCGCCCGGCACGGCTACGGCCAGTACATCCGGGACGACGGCCCCAAGGCGCACCACAGCAAGAAGGGCACGCCCACCATGGGCGGCATCGCCTTCATCCTGGCGACGCTGATCGCCTACTTCACCACCAAGGCGATAACGGGCGAGTCGCCCACGGCCTCGGGCCTGCTCGTGCTGTTCCTGACGGTGGGTCTGGGCCTGGTCGGCTTCCTGGACGACTACATCAAGGTGGTCAAGCGGCGCTCCCTCGGCCTGCGGGCCAAGGCCAAGCTGTTCGGCCAGTCCTTCGTGGCGCTCGCCTTCGCGGTGCTCGCCCTGCAGTTCGAGGACAGCCGGGGCCGCACCCCGGCCTCCGACCACCTGTCCTTCGTCCGCGACTTCAAGTGGGCGATCGGGCCGGTGCTGTTCGTCCTCTTCGCGTACTTCATGATCGCCGCGATGTCGAACGGCGTGAACCTCACGGACGGCCTCGACGGCCTCGCCACCGGCGCCTCGGTGATGGTCTTCGGCGCCTACACCTTCATCGGCGTGTGGGAGTACGGCCAGTCCTGCGCCTACACCATCAGCGCCACCGCGGGCTGCTACGACGTCCGAGATCCCTTGGACCTGGCCGTGGTCGCCGCCGCCCTGATGGGCTCCTGCTTCGGCTTCCTGTGGTGGAACACCTCGCCCGCCAAGATCTTCATGGGTGACACCGGTTCGCTCGCCCTCGGCGGCGCCCTGGCCGGTCTCGCCATCTGCTCCCAGACCGAGCTGCTGCTGGCCCTGCTCGGCGGCCTGTACGTGATCATCACCCTTTCGGTGATCATCCAGGTCGGATCGTTCCGGATGACCGGCAAGCGCGTTTTCAAGATGGCGCCGCTGCAGCACCACTTCGAGCTCAAGGGCTGGACCGAGGTGCTGATCGTGGTCCGCTTCTGGATCATCCAGGGCCTGTGCGTCGCCGTCGGACTCGGACTCTTCTACGCGGGATGGGTGACCGGATGACCGAGAACCCCGACTGGACCGGCCTGCCGGTCGTGGTGGCCGGCCTCGGCCTGTCGGGCGTCAGCGCCGCGCGCGTGCTGCGCGACCTCGGCGCCGAGGTGACCGTGGTCGACGGCGGCGACGGCCCCGGGCTGCGCGCCAAGGCCGCCGAGCTGGAGGCAGTCGGGGTACGGGTACGGCTCGGCGACGGCGAGACCCTCCCCGAGGGCACCCGACTGGTCGTCACCTCGCCCGGCTGGGCGCCCGAGAGCCCGCTCTTCACCGAGGCCTCGCTCGCCGACGTGCCGATCTGGGGCGACGTCGAGCTCGCCTGGCGGCTGCGCCGGCCGCTCGCCGCCACCGGCGAGCCGGCGCCCTGGCTGGCGGTGACCGGCACCAACGGCAAGACCACCACCGTGCAGATGCTGGCGTCGATCCTGACCGCGGCGGGCAAGCGCACCGCCGCCGTCGGCAACGTCGGCGTCTCCGTGCTCGACGCGGTGCTCGCCGAGGAGCCGTACGACGTCCTCGCGGTGGAGCTCTCCAGCTACCAGCTGCACTGGGCGCCCTCGCTGCGGCCGCACTCCGGCGCGGTCCTCAACCTGGCGCCCGACCACCTGGACTGGCACGGCTCGATGGAGGCGTACGCCGCCGACAAGGGCCGGATCTTCCAGGGCAACCAGGTCGCCTGCGTGTACAACCTCGCCGACCCGATGACCGAGGAGCTGGTCCGCGGCGCGGACGTCGAGGAGGGCTGCCGGGCGATCGGCTTCGGGCTCGGCGCGCCCAGCATCTCCAACCTCGGCGTGGTCGACGGGATCCTGGTCGACCGGGCGTTCGTCGCCGACCGGGCCAAGAACGCCGCCGAGATCGGCGCGGTCGCCGACGTCAACCCGCCGGCCCCGCACAACATCGCCAACGCGCTGGCCGCGGCCGCCCTCGCCCGGGCGTACGGCGTCGACGCCAAGGCCGTCCGGGACGGCCTGCGGGCCTTCCGGCCGGACGCCCACCGGATCGCCGAGGTCGCCGTCGTCGACGACGTCACCTGGATCGACGACTCCAAGGCCACCAACACGCACGCCGCGGCCGCCTCGCTGGCCGCGTACGAACCGGTGGTGTGGATCGCGGGCGGGCTGGCGAAGGGCGCGACCTTCGACGAGCTGGTCACCGGGGCGGCCGGGCGGCTGCGCGCCGCCGTGCTGATCGGGCAGGACCGGGAGCTGATCAAGGACGCGCTGGCGCGACACGCGCCGGATGTGCCGGTGGTCGAGGCCGCCACGGGCCAGACTGGCGCGGTGGCGATGGCCGAGGTGGTCGGCGAGGCCGCGAAGCTCGCCCGGCCGGGCGACACCGTCCTGCTGGCGCCGGCCTGCGCGTCGATGGACATGTTCACCAACTACGGCGAGCGAGGGGACCTCTTCGCGGAGGCCGTACAGGCGCTCCGCCCCTGACGACCGCAGCTTGCTGAAGGGGAGAAGGTGCCGGCACCTACGGGGGAGAAGCTGCGGCTGATCTCGGCGACCACGACCACGTTCAAGTCGGCGGGACCGGTCGCGCGGGTGCGGGCGTTCCGGGAGCGGGTCGGCTTCCTGCTGGACCGGCCGCTGACGCCGTACTACCTGATCCTCGGGTCCACCCTGCTGCTGGTGGTGCTGGGCCTGGTGATGGTGTTCTCGGCCTCGCAGAGCGTGGTGAACGACTTCGGGCTGTCGATCACGTTCTTCTTCCGCAAGCAGCTGGTGGCGTTCCTGCTCGGCGCGGCGATCGCCGTGGTGCTGGCCCGGATGTCGGTGAGAGTGCTGCGCACCGCCGTCTACCCGCTGCTGTTCGGCGTGGTGGCGGCGCTGGTGCTGGTGGCGATCCCGGGGATCGGTCACAAGGTCAACGGCAACCGGAACTGGCTGAGCCTGGGCTTCTTCCAGCTCCAGCCGTCCGAGTTCGCCAAGCTCGCGCTGCTGCTGTGGGGCGCCGACCTGCTGGCCCGCAAGCAGAAGAACCACATGCTCGACCAGTGGAAGCACCTGCTGGTGCCGCTGGTGCCGGGCACGGTGGTGCTGATGATGCTGATCATGGTCGGCGGCGACATGGGCACCACCATGGTGCTGATCGCGATGCTGTTCGCCCTGCTCTGGATGGTCGGCGCACCGCTGCGGCTGTTCGGCGCGACGCTGGGCATCGCGGTGGTGGCGTGCACCGCACTGATCATCACCGTGCCGCACCGGCTCGACCGGCTGGGCTGCGTCGGCGTCACCAAACCCGACCCGAACCTGAACTGCTTCCAGGCGCTGCACGGCCTGTACGCCTTCGCCGCGGGCGGCCCGTTCGGCTCCGGCCTGGGCGCCGGGGTGGAGAAGTGGGGCCAGCTGCCGGAGGCGCACACCGACTTCATCTTCGCCGCGACGGGCGAGGAACTCGGTCTGGTGGGGACGCTGTCGGTGCTCGCCCTCTTCGCGGCACTAGGCTACGCGGGTATCCGTGTGGCCCTCGGTACGAAGGACCCCTTCGTCAGGTACGCAGCGGGCGCCGCCACCTCGTGGATCATGGCCCAGGCCGTGGTCAACCTGGGGTCGGCGCTCGGGCTCCTCCCCATCGCGGGAGTGCCCCTGCCGCTGTTCTCCTACGGCGGGTCCGCCATGCTGTCGGCCATGTGCGCCGTCGGTGTGCTGCTCTGCTTCGCGCGCAGTTCCCCGGGGGCCAAGGCAGCGCTCGCTGCCCGGAGCTCGACCTCCCGGCTCAGGCCCGTCCTGGCCCGGGTGCTGCCACGACGTAAAACCACAGTGCGCAAGGCCGCCCGGCCGACGCGCAGGGAGCGGTGAATTCGGTGCATGTCGTACTCGCCGGCGGCGGGACCGCCGGTCACATCGAGCCGGCCATGGCCCTCGCGGACGCGCTCCGCAGGCACGATCCGACCTGCGGGATCACCGCCCTCGGTACCGAGCGCGGCCTGGAGACCCGGCTGGTGCCCGAGCGCGGCTACGAACTGGCCCTGATCCCGGCCGTTCCGCTGCCCCGCAAGCCGACCCCCGAGCTGATCACCGTCCCGGGCCGACTGCGCGGCACGGTCCGCGCGGCGCAGGACATCATCGAGCGGGTCAAGGCCGACGTGGTGGTCGGCTTCGGCGGCTACGTGGCGATGCCGGCGTACCTGGCGGCCAAGCGGGCCGGCGTCCCGATCGTGGTGCACGAGGCGAACGCCCGCCCGGGCCTGGCCAACAAGATCGGCGCCCGCTACACCGACTTCGTCGCGGTCTCCACGCCCGACTCCAAGCTGCGCGACTCGCAGTACATCGGCATCCCGTTGCGCCGCACCATCGCGACCCTGGACCGCGGCGGCGTCCGCCCGGAGGCCCGGCACTACTTCGGCCTCGACCAGCGGCTACCCACCCTGCTGGTGTCCGGCGGCTCGCAGGGCGCCCGGCGGCTGAACGAGACCGTGCAGGCGATCGCGCCGCGGCTGCAGCAGTACGGCGTGCAGATCCTGCACGCGGTCGGCCCGAAGAACGAACTGCCGCAGATCGACGACATCCCGGGGATGCCGCCGTACCGGGCGCTGCCGTACCTGGACCGGATGGACCTGGCGTACGCCGCCGCCGACATGATGCTCTGCCGGGCCGGCGCGATGACCGTCGCCGAGCTGGCGGCGGTCGGCCTGCCGGCCGCGTTCGTGCCACTGCCGATCGGCAACGGCGAGCAGCGGCTGAACGCCCAGCCGATGGTGAAGGCGGGCGGCGGCCTGCTGGTGGACGACGCCGAGCTGACCCCGGACTGGGTGCTGAAGAACGTCCTCCCGGTGCTGACCGACCCGGCCCGGCTGTGGGAGATGTCCCGCGCGGCCGCCGAGTTCGGCCGCCGGGACGCCGACGACCTGCTGGTGCGGATGGTGTACCAGGCCGTGGAGCAGTCCCGGGGCGGCCGCCGGCGTGACTGAGGCCCGGGTGCTGGAGGACCGGCTGGAGGAGGAGTACGGGGAGGAGCGGGCCCCCCGGCTCCGCCTCTCCCGGCGCGGGGTGCTGGTGCTCGGCGGGTTCGCCGCGTTGGTGGTCGGCGTGCTCGGGTGGCTGGTCTTCCTCTCCTCGGTGCTCGACGTCCGCGGCGTCGCCGTCCAGGGCCTGGACAGCGGGCGGCTCGGGAAGGACGAGGTGAGCGCCGCGCTCGGCGGCCTGCGCGAGGGGCCGCTCGCCCGGGTCGACCTGGAGGAGGCCGAGAAGCGGATCGCCGCCGTCCCCCGGGTCGCCGAGGTGGAGGTGTGGCGCGGCTGGCCGCACACGTTGCGGGTGAAGGTGGTCGAGCGCAAACCGGTCGCGGCGATCCGCGGCGCCGACGGGAAATTCGTCCAGGTCGACGCCGGCGGGGTGGAGTTCGCCAATGAGGCGGAGCCGCCGCAGGGTGTTCCGGTGGTGGAACTGCAGCTCGGTCAGCCTGCGAACGATGCACTGGCGGTGATCGACCGGCCGGCCCTGGTGCGGGCGGCGATCACGGTGGCGGCGGGCCTTCCGCCGGAGGTCGCCAAACAGGCGGGGTCGCTCAAGGTCCTGTCGTACGACGACATCCGGCTGCAGTTGGCGAACGGCGCGACGGTGCGTTGGGGGAGTGCCGACCGGACCGGGCGCAAAGCGGTGGTGCTGACTGCCCTGTTGGGGCGGAAGGCCGCCAATTATGACGTGAGTGCGCCGGATGCACCGGCTGTGTCGGGATGATCCGGTAAGTTCTGTGTGGTCGTCACCCCCGGTTTTCCCGTGGGGGCGATGATCACATAGGCTCAAAAGAAAAAGGGAAGCTCGGCGTTGTTCATTGAACGTGCGCCGTTTGCGACCTACTGTCCTGTGTCACCAGGCTGTGTCCGACAGTGAAGTGACACACGTACAGCCCAAACCCTAAAGGTCAAGTTTAGGGTTCGGGTTTTCCGGAAATCCGAGGCGAGAGGCCTTCGACGTGGCAGCACCCCAGAACTACCTCGCGGTCATCAAGGTCGTCGGCATCGGCGGCGGTGGTGTCAACGCCATCAACCGGATGATCGAGGTCGGGCTCAAGGGCGTCGAGTTCATTGCGATCAACACCGATGCGCAGGCCCTCCTGATGAGCGACGCCGACGTGAAGCTGGACGTCGGCCGTGAGCTCACCCGCGGCCTCGGCGCCGGAGCCAACCCCGAGGTCGGCCGGAAGGCCGCCGAGGACCACCGCGAGGAGATCGAGGAGGTCCTCAAGGGGGCCGACATGGTCTTCGTCACCGCCGGCGAGGGCGGCGGCACCGGCACCGGCGGCGCGCCCGTCGTGGCCAACATCGCCCGCTCGCTCGGCGCGCTGACCATCGGCGTGGTCACCCGCCCGTTCACCTTCGAGGGCCGCCGCCGCGCCAACCAGGCCGAGGACGGCATCGCCGCGCTGCGCGAGCAGGTCGACACCCTGATCGTGATCCCCAACGACCGGCTGCTCTCCATCTCGGACCGCCAGGTCTCGGTGCTGGACGCGTTCCGCTCCGCCGACCAGGTGCTGCTCTCCGGTGTCCAGGGCATCACCGACCTGATCACCACCCCCGGCCTGATCAACCTGGACTTCGCCGACGTGAAGTCGGTCATGTCGGACGCCGGTTCCGCGCTGATGGGCATCGGCTCCGCGCGCGGCGAGGACCGCGCCAAGGCCGCGGCCGTGATGGCGATCTCCTCCCCGCTGCTGGAGGCGTCCATCGACGGCGCCCGCGGCGTGCTGCTCTCCATCTCCGGCGGCTCGGACCTCGGCCTGTTCGAGATCAACGAGGCGGCCCAGCTGGTCTCCGAGGCGGCCCACCCCGAGGCGAACATCATCTTCGGCGCGGTCATCGACGACGCCCTCGGCGACGAGGTCCGGGTCACCGTGATCGCGGCCGGCTTCGACGGCGGGCAGCCGCCGGCCATCGTCCGCGAGCCGGTGGTGAAGGCCAGCAGCACGCCGGCCGCCACCACCCCGGAGCGCCCGGCCGGCCGGCCCTCGTACGGCTCGATCGGCTCGGTGACCTCCCGCTCGGAGGAGCCGTCCCGCGCCTCCGACGCCCCGGCCCCGGTCGCCACCACCGCGCCGCCGGTGCCGCCGCAGGTGCAGCCGGTGCGCCAGCCGTTCGTGGAGAGCCCCGCCGAGGAGCTCGACGTCCCGGATTTCTTGAAGTAAGCACAGCCTGAAGTGACTGATCGCTTTTCTTCCCACGGTGCTCACTTCGCCTTCACCGACCGGTGGGGCGGGGTGAGCACCGTGCCGTACGGGGAACTCAACCTCGGTGGCGCCGTCGGCGACGACCCGGCGCACGTCCGGGAGAACCGCTCCCGCGCCGCCCGCTCGCTCGGGCTCGACCCGGCCGACGTGGTCTGGATGAACCAGGTGCACGGCGCGGACGTCGCGGTGGTGACGGCGCGGCAGCCCGACGGCGAGGCGCCGACCGTGGACGCCGCGGTCACCGACCGCCCGCTGGCGCTGGCCGTGCTGACCGCCGACTGCACCCCGGTGCTGCTGGCCGACCCGGTCGCCGGCATCGTCGGCGCCGCGCACGCCGGAAGGCCCGGCCTCGCCGCCGGGGTCGTCCCGGCCGTGGTCCGGGCGATGGTCGGGCTCGGCGCCGAGCCGGGCCGGATCACCGCCGCCACCGGACCCGCCGTCTGCGGCCGCTGCTACGAGGTGCCGGCCGAACTGCGCGCCGAGGTCGCCGCCGTCGTCCCGGCCGCGTACGCCGAGACCTCGTGGGGCACCCCCGCGCTGGACGTGGCCGCCGGCGTCGCCGCGCAGCTCGCCGAAGCGGGCGTCACCGAGCTGGTGCGATCATCTGTCTGCACCCTTGAGTCGACCGACCACTTCTCCTATCGCCGCGAGCAGCGGACCGGGCGGCTCGCGAGCTACGTCTGGTTGGGCTCCGATAACTCATGACGAACGACATCTACGGTCCGTTCCCGGGCGGCCCCGACTGGCTGGCCGCCCTGACGGACCGGCAGCGCTCCCGGTACGAACAGCTCGGCACCAACCTGGAGGTGGTCGAGCGCCGGATCGTCGACGCCTGCGCCGCCGCCGGGCGGAAGCGGGAGGACGTGACCCTGGTCGTGGTCACCAAGACCTACCCGGCCGAGGACACCGCGCTGCTGGCCGGCCTCGGCGTCACCGACGTCGCCGAGAACCGCGACCAGGACGCCGCCCCCAAGGCCGAGACCTGCCTTGAACTCCCCTTGACCTGGCACTTCGTCGGTCAACTGCAGACCAACAAGGTGCGCTCGGTGGTCCGCTACGCCGACCTGGTGCACTCGGTGGACCGCGCGCGGCTGGTCGAGTCGCTTGCCGCCGCCGTCGCGAAGGCCGAACGCGCCCCGCTGGGCTGCCTGGTGCAGGTCGCGCTCGACAAGGCGGACGGGGAGGGCGAGCACCGCGCGGGCGTGGCGCCGTCCGAGGTCGCCGCGCTCGCCGACCGGATCGCCGACACGCCCGGGCTGCGCCTGGACGGTGTGATGACGGTCGCTCCACTGGCCGGCCCGCTGGCCGGCGACCCGGCCGCCGCCTTCGCCCGCTTCGCGGAAATCGCAAGCGCCGTACGCGCGTCGCATCCGGCTGCCACGATGGTCTCGGCAGGCATGAGCGGGGATCTGGAGCAGGCGATCGCCGCCGGAGCGACACACGTACGCGTCGGTACGGCGGTGCTCGGTGTGCGGTCACCGCTCGGGTAAATTCACCGAGTAGGTAGATCAGACTGCAAGACAAAATAGGACAGAACCTAGCAGCTTTCAGCTGACCGGTAAACCACCCTTCCGGCCTGACGGGCCGTCGGCCGATCGGGCCGTGAGGGCGGCGGCGCAACGGAGGAGAAGGCATGGCCGGCGCAATGCGCAAGATGGCGGTCTACCTCGGCCTCGTGGAGGACGAGACGTACGACGGCCAGGGGTACGACCCCGACGACGACTACGACGCGGACCCCGAGCCGATCCGGACCGGTCGGACCGAGGACCTGCGGGGCGCCGCCGCGGCAGCCGCTCCCGCCCCGGCCCAGCCGGCGCCCGTCGCGCACATCGCGCCCCAGCCGGTGCCCGCCGCCGTGCCGATCCGGCAGGAGGCTCCGCGGATGGCACCAGTGTCGTCCATCACACCCGACCGCCGTCACAACGTGGAGAAGAGCGCCCCGGTGATCATGCCCAAGGTAGTGAACGAACGAGAGCCCTACCGCATCACCACGCTGCACCCCAGGACCTACAACGAGGCCCGCACCATCGGGGAACAGTTCCGCGGCGGGACTCCTGTGATCATGAATTTGACCGAGATGGACGACACGGACGCCAAGCGACTCGTAGACTTCGCCGCTGGACTGGTCTTCGGTCTGCACGGCAGTATCGAGCGCGTGACACAGAAGGTGTTCCTGCTGTCGCCTGCTAACGTCGATGTCACGGCGGAGGACAAGGCTCGGATCGCCGAGGGTGGGTTCTTCAACCAGAGCTGACCCGGCCACGACTTTACGTGTGGATCCATTGACAGCGTGTCACTGACGGGGCGTCGGCCAGGGAGAGGGAGACGGAATGGGGATCGTCGGATCGGTGCTCTACTGGGTACTGACCGTGTTCCTGTTGATCCTGCTCTTCAGGCTCGTCATGGACTGGGTCTTCCAGTTCGCCCGCTCGTGGCGGCCCGGCAAGGCCATGGTCGTGGTGCTGGAGGCCACGTACACTGTCACGGATCCGCCGCTCAAGCTTCTTCGGCGTTTCATTCCGCCGTTGCGTCTCGGGGGCGTGGCGCTCGACCTGTCCTTTTTCGTGCTGATGATCATTGTGTATGTCCTGATCTCGCTCGTGCGGTCCCTGTCGTTCTGAGCGATACGACAGGATCCCCGGTGTGCCGACGATCACGTTGAGGTGAAGAGATGCCATTGACCCCCGAGGACGTTCGGAACAAGCAGTTCACGACCGTCCGGCTTCGCGAAGGCTATGACGAGGACGAGGTCGATGCCTTCCTCGACGAGGTCGAAGCCGAGCTGACCCGCCTGCTGCGCGAGAACGAGGACCTGCGGGCCAAGCTGGCCGCCGCCACCCGTGCCGCCGCGCAGAACCAGGCCAACATGCGCAAGGAGCAGCAGGCTCCGCAGGACCAGCAGCGCCCCGGCGCGCCGGTTCCCGCCGCCATATCCGGCCCCCCGGTGCCCGGCCAGCAGCAGGGCCCCGGTCCGCAGCAGATGGTCGGCCCGCAGCAGGGCATGGGCAACCAGCCGCTCGGCCTCCCGTCCGGTGCCCCGCAGCTCCCGGCCGGCCCGATGGGCCAGCCGCAGCAGATGGGCCAGCCGCAGCTCGGTCAGCCGCAGCAGATGGGCCAGACCATGGGCGGCCAGCAGCAGCTGGTGCAGCCGATGGGCGGCCAGATGCTGCAGCCGATGGGCGGCCCGATGGGCCAGCCGCAGATGGGCCAGACCATGGGCGGCCAGCAGCAGCTGGCTCCGATGGGCGCCCCGATGCAGCAGATGGGCGGCCCGCTCGGCGGCCCGATGGGCCAGCCGCAGCCGCAGCAGCAGCCCGGCGGCGACAGCGCCGCCCGCGTCCTCGCGCTCGCCCAGCAGACCGCCGACCAGGCGATCTCCGAGGCCCGTTCCGAGGCCAACAAGATCGTCGGCGAGGCCCGCAGCCGCGCCGAGGGCCTGGAGCGCGACGCCCGAGCCAAGGCCGACGCCCTGGAGCGGGACGCGCAGGAGAAGCACCGCGTCGCGATGGGCTCCCTGGAGTCCGCCCGCGCCACGCTGGAGCGCAAGGTCGAGGACCTGCGCGCCTTCGAGCGCGAGTACCGCACGCGCCTGAAGTCGTACCTGGAGACCCAGCTGCGCCAGCTGGAGTCGCAGGCCGACGACTCGCTCGCCCCGCCGCGGATCCCCGCCACCGCTTCGCTGCCGCCGGCCGCGTCGTCGATGGCGCCCGCCGGTGCCGGCGCGATGTCGTCCGCGACGCCGAGCTTCGGCGGCCAGAACTCCTTCGGTTCCGGCGCCCCGAGCTTCGGTGGCCAGAACAACTTCGGTGGGGCGACCCCGAGCTTCGGCGGCCAGCCCGGCAACAGTGCCCCGCAGATGGCCCCGGCCGGGATGACCCAGCCGATGGCCGCGGTCCGCCCGCAGCCGCCGCAGCCGATGCAGCAGGCGCCCGCGCCGATGCGGGGCTTCCTCATCGACGAGGACGGCGACAACTAGGCTCCGCCAACGACAGCGCCCCCGTCGTGACTTCGGTCACAACGGGGGCGCTGTCGTCTGTGTCGACATCCGGCAAGGGGTGGGGGGGGGGGGGCCCCCCCCCCCCCCCGGGCGGGCCGGGGGCCGGGGGGGGGGCGGGCGGGGGGCGCGGGGGGGGGG
The DNA here is from genome assembly GCF_043200835.1 of Kitasatospora sp. NPDC048365. Taxonomy (NCBI): domain Bacteria; kingdom Bacillati; phylum Actinomycetota; class Actinomycetes; order Kitasatosporales; family Streptomycetaceae; genus Kitasatospora; species Kitasatospora sp. NPDC048365. The sequence continues at coordinate 8 of NZ_JBICYJ010000014.1, read as the reverse complement.
GGGCGGCC